>NZ_JBFODJ010000099.1:0-1660 GCF_040908265.1 Aeromonas sp. R5-1 | reverse complement strand
CAGGGTGATGGTGGTGGTGTGTTTGGAGACAGCCAGTTTACCAGCACCCTGTCTGTCAACTTCCACTTCCCCAAGATCCCGCGAAGAACCTTTTTATTGGCTGCAACCACCGTCAGGCCAGGCGGAAGCGCCCCATGCTCTGGCGCAGACCCGCCGCCAGCTGGCTCAGCTCCAGACAGGCTTTGGCGGTGTGATCCGCGCCGGTCGCGACCTCGTTGGAGGAGTCGTTGATGCGCGCCACGTTGCGGCCCAGTTCATCGGAGACCGCATCCTGCTCGCCACAGGCACTGGCAATCTGGATCGCCATGTCGGCTATCTGGGCCACCGCCTCTTCAATCTGACGAATGCCCGCGCTGGTGCGTTCGCTCTGGCTCACGCACTGGCGGATCATCTCGCAACTCTGGCCGGTCACCGACTTCGCCCGGTTGGCACGAGCCTGCAGGGTCTCGATGATGGCGACGATTTCGCCGGTGGAGGCCTGGGTACGCCCCGCCAGGGTGCGCACCTCGTCGGCCACCACCGCAAAGCCGCGCCCCTGCTCACCGGCACGGGCCGCCTCGATGGCGGCATTGAGTGCCAGCAGGTTGGTCTGGTCGGCAATGCCGCGAATGACATCCACCACCAGGTTGATCTGGGCAGACTCTTTCTCCAGTTCACTCACCAGGTTGCCCGCCGGCTCCATCTCACCGGCCACCCGGGTGATGGCATCCAGTGCCCCCTGCACATCCTGACTGCCGCGACGAGCCAGGGCATTGGCGGAGCTTGCCGACTCCGAGGCCACCTCGGTGTTGCCCGCCACATCCGCTACCGTCGCCTTCATCTGGGCCATGGCGGTGGCGACCTGGGCTATCTCCTGCTGCTGGCTCTGGATCCCCTGGGATGATTGCTCGGAGACCGCGCTCACCTCCTCGATGGCGGCCCCCAGCTGGGTCACGGCGGCGGCCACCTCCTCGATGAGCCCACGCAGGTTGTCCTGCATCTTGAGGGAGGCGCTGGCCAGCATCCCCAGTTCGTCCTGCCCGATGTGCTGGCGATCCAGCCGATGGGTCAGATCCCCCAGGGCGATGGCATTGGCCTGGGCCACCACGGCTTGCAGGGGCAGGCAGATCTGGCGGGTGAGGAACCAGGTCATGACCCCCATGAAGATCAGCAGGGTCGCGATGCTCACCACGGCAAAGGCTCAGAGATCCCCTCATTTTTAGAGACTCAAATAATTCCAAGTGTGCGGGTATATAAGCGGTGTTGCTTCAGGTAGTAGATAAATTTATCCATCAACAAGACCGCATTGGCTTCTTTCATTTTAGGTAGCAACTGGTAATAGATGACCCCTTGCCGAAAGAACGAATAGGTTCGGCTCTTGCTGGTATTGACCTTGATCGTTCTCTCTAGACCGACACTGTCTCCAGCCTTACCCAGCAGCGTCAGCAAGACGATGGCCAGGGCACTGAATAAAAACAGTCGGTCGCGCCGGACCGGATTACTGATGTGCACATCTCCCATACCCATGCCGAATTTGTAATCTTTGATATCACGAAAACTGGTCTCGATACCCCAGCGCTGGCCGTATAGTTGCAACGCCTTGGCGGCGCTCAGGTCGGTCCGGTTACTGGCCAGAAACCACGCGTCTTTCATGCCACTCTTGTGACAACAATAGACCCGT
>NZ_JBFODJ010000098.1:0-1899 GCF_040908265.1 Aeromonas sp. R5-1 | reverse complement strand
GAACACTCGAGTTAGAAACGGGGTGACGTGAGCGCGTTAAGGATCAGGGTGTTCACGTTGGCCGGAATGGCTGTTCAACTTCGCCGGAATACGCATCGAGTTCGTGGGGGTAAGGCCAAGGATGATGGCCTTGGCTACATCGACCGAAACCCACACCCCGGTCGGATTGGCGGCTGAAGTGGAGAAGGTCACGATATTGACCATGACGCTGCCGTAGGCGCTGTATTTGTCCAGCAGCTCCAACGCGGACTTCTGCATCACCTGCATCCGAGTCATGCCTTGATAGCCCGATGGGTCACCCATACTGCCGGAGATATCGAGGATCAACATCAGATTCGTGTTCTGCACCTGAGTCGCCTGGCCTGCATTGGTAACAGCATTGGCAATGGGGGCATCATCGCTGATCACAACCTGCAGGTTACCCGTGCCACTGTCGCCACTGGCATCCGTAGCCGACACGACGAAACTCGGACCATTCGCTGTATCACTGTTGCCCTGAACGTTGTGAGTCAGCACATTGTCTTTGAGCGTGTAGGTATAGTTCACCGTGTAGACACCGGCTGTGGGGCCGCTGACACCGGTTACCGTCAGCATTCCTTCCGTATTGTTGATCAAGGTCTGACTGCCGCCACTGGTCAAATTGTAAGCCTGCCCACCGATGGTCAAGGTAGTCAGATTTTCCCCCTGGGTGTTGATGGTGAAGCTGCCATTGAATATCTCCGAATTACCACTGGCAGCGGTCCCCTCAGGCAGTCCCTCCTCATCAACCGTCGCATTGCCGATGGTCAATACAGGGACACGGGTATCCTGAGCAATATTGATTGTCAGTGTTGCCGGATCCGTATCACCATCGCCATCTTTGAGCGTGTAGGTAAATACCTCCGAGGCCCCCACGGGAACCGATGCCGCCGTGAGCGTATAACTGTATTCGCCATCCAGCCCCATGGTCAGCGTCCCATACAGCCCGGTCACGGTGAATCCACCGGCAGGATTACTGTCTGAATTGCCGTTCGAGCTCACGACCTGGCTGATTGCCGCACCATCAGCCCCCATGACGTCCACCCCGGCACCGGCTGTACCGCCGATGGTACCCGCCCCGGTAATGACATTCCCCGTCACCGGAGTGAACACACCTTCAGTGGCACTGTCAGCATCATCGTTGGCCGTCGGCACGTCATCCACGATCTGCACGCTCAGGGTGTTCGAGGCCGAGTCCCCGTCGCTGTCCACCAGGCTCACCGCGAAGTCTTCGAACAGGCTGTTGTTGCCGTCCGCCGTCGGGTGCGCCTCGTTGTCGTTCAGGGTGTAGCTGTAGCTCACCAGCCCGGTCGCCGGGTTGTACCCGGTGATGGTCAGGGTGTTGCCCAGCGGCGTGGTCACCCCGCTCAGCGGGAAGCCCGCCACCACCCCGTTCACCACGATGTTGATGCCACCCACGCTCAGGGTCTTCACCCCGTCCGGCGCGCTGATGGTGAAGTCCCCTGTCACCGTGGTCGACTCCTTGCTGCTGTCCGACCCCGCCGACTCATTCGCGCCGCGGGTCGCCAGCAGGTCGTCCTCGTACACCTTCGCATCCCCGCCCTCGCCCTTGGGCGTCAGGTTGGTGATGGTCACCCCGTCATCGTCGTTCTTGATGGTCAGGGTCAGGGTCGCCGTGCTCACGTCTCCGTCCGCATCCGTCAGGGTGTAGGTGAACACTTCGCTGCCCACCCCGCCCCCGGTCAGCGCCTTGAAGTCACCGTCGTTCGGGTTGAGGGTGTAGGTGTAGGCGCCGTTGGCATTGAGCACCAGGCTGCCGTAGGTCCCGCTCAGGGTGCCCGCGGTCACCGCCGCGCCATCCGCCCCCTGCACGTCGTTGGTGATGACGTTGCCATTGAGGACCAGGTTGTTCTCGCTCGC
>NZ_JBFODJ010000097.1:0-2413 GCF_040908265.1 Aeromonas sp. R5-1 | reverse complement strand
CATGTACAGGATCTTTAGCGCCAACCAATTGAAATAGATATAAAAAAGGCTTCGTTTGTGATCTAATTTTATCGCCAAACAAAATCAACACGCGCGAAGCCTATGACCATTATTAATGCTAATCACTATCTGGAGCAACTCCTGGCTCCCGCCGCACTCGAGCGCATTGCTCGGCTCTGCAAGTTTTGTCTGCGTCAGCGCGCCATTACCCCTGCCATGCTCGTACCTGCACTGTTGCGGGCCATGGGGGGCGACCAGGTCAATGACATTGCCAGCTTACACCGTCATTTCAATGCCTTGCAGCTGACGAAAGAGCATCAGGTTTCTTACAAACCGTTTCACAATCAGCTGCGTAAAGAGAGCTTTGCCCTGTTTATGAAAGCGCTGGTCGAACGGGCCATCGCCTTGCGTATCGACCATCAACTCAAAGCGGCCTCCCTCGGCGCGTTCAAGCAGGTGTTATTGCACGATGGCACCTCCTTCGCGGTGCACCGGCGTCTGGCGGCTGACTTTCCCGGCCGGTTCAAGACCATCAGTCCGGCGGCTATCGAGTGCCATATGACCATGTCTCTGTCGGAGCAGAGCCCACTGTGCATGAGTGTGTCTGCCGATACCGCAGGGGAGCGGCAATTTCTCCCTGAGGCTCACAAGCTGGCCAACTGCCTGCTGCTGGCTGACGCGGGTTACATTGACAGGGCCTGGTTTGAGCAGGTGAACGACGCTGGCGGATTTTATCTGGTGCGAGGAACGCAAAGCCTGAACCCCAAGATAATCCAGGCCTGGCGCGGTGATGGGCGGGAAGTGCCAAAACTGGCGGGACTGTCACTGAAAGAGGCAGGACGGCGGCGCTGTCGGGCCGAGGTGCTGGATATGGTGGTGAAGTCCGGCAAGGTCGAGTACCGCTTGATCCGACGCTGGTTTGCCGAGGAAAAGCGGTTCTGCTTGTGGATGACCAACCTGCCGCGAGCGGCATGGTCAGCAGAGCAGGTGATGAGCCTGTATCGCTGCCGTTGGCAGGTGGAGTTGTTATTTAAAGAGTGGAAATCGCACAACCGGCTCAAGGGGTTTGTGACGGGGGAGAAAGCCATCGCCGAGGGATTGGTGTGGACGAGTTTGCTGTCGCTGGTGATGAAAAGGCGGGTCGCGCAGAGTGTGATGACAGGGAAGCTATCGATGTTGAAAGCGTCAAAGAACAGTACGACATGGTGGTTGCCGCTATTGGAAGCAGTGGCCCATAGAGCGCTGACAGAAATAAGGGAAAGACTGGAATGGGCAGCTGATTATTTGGCCAAGAACGCTTGCCGAACCAAGCAGAGAAAATCGATACAGAACAGGACCTTGGAAGGAGTTTTAAAGGGACTCAACGCTTAAGGTCCTGTACATGAATTGCCATAATGATCCTTCCCTGCCATTTATTAATTAATATCGAAACAATTCAAATGTTGTGAATCGATGGTAGGGAAAGCATTCATCCTTGTCACGATATAACAAAATACCCGCTTTGTTACTTGTTACATAAAAGACACACCCTGTGACACCTCGGCACTTATCTTGTTTGCCAACTGGCGACCGATGGATTCGATGATATAAATCACCGGCACCTGGGTGGTAATATCATATTCATTGTCGACTACCAGCCTGGCCGCATGATATGAAATATTGAAATCCGCCATCTGGGCCAGGGTGGATTTATTATCGCTGGTAATAGTGATGAGCTTGCAGTGATGAAACAGGAACTGCTTCGCCAACTTGATTATCTCGGTGGTCTCCCCGGAGACCGAGAGCACGATCGCCACCGCCTGTTTGTACATGTCGGTGTTGACCGGGTAGTAGGGATCATCGATGTGGTTGCTGAACTTGCCGATGTTGGAGAAGAAGCGCGCCCCGTAGCACCCCAGCGTGCCCGAGCTGCCCGCCCCCACGAAGATCACCCGCTCGGCCCCCGCGATCTGCTCGGCGGCGCTCGCGATCAAGGCGTCGAATTCGTCATTGTTGATGCTCTTGAAAAAAGAGAGGAACTCGTTGGCACCGTGTGGCAGCGATATTTCGCCGCGCTTCTCGGCATTCATTTTTAGATAGGCTTTGAATTCCGCATAACCGCTGCAATTCATCTTCTTGCAAAATCGCAATATGGTGGCGGTCGACACATCACAGGCTTCGGCCAATTCCCTGACCGTCATATAGATAACCGTCTGATGGTTCTTTATTACATAGTTATATACCTTGAACTCGAAGGTATTTAATGTTGAGACCAACTAATTATTAAACATGGTAATTCACCGAGCGCAGCCGCGTCCTTATTCAGGATGATGTCACGCTGCGTATTCCGGCGAAGTTGAACAGCCATTCCGGCCAACGTGAACACCCTGATCCTTAACGCGCTCACGTCACCCCGTTTCTAACTCGAGTGTTC
>NZ_JBFODJ010000096.1:0-44908 GCF_040908265.1 Aeromonas sp. R5-1 | reverse complement strand
CGATTGCGCACGACCTGATGGGTCACTCCCTGCGCTTTGCTGAAACTGGCATACACCCCGGCGCCGTCGCTACACAACACCGCATCTGACGAGACAAGGGGTGTCAAAACAGCTATCACCGTCTCGGCATTCATTTTCTCCAACTGAAAATCCGCATGGTGACCAGCCCGGTCCTGAACCACCATCACCGGGATGTAATCCGGCCCTGTGCCTCGGGTACGGCCTTTGCCCCCACGGTGGCGGGCCGGGCGGGGCAAACCACGTTGCCCTTTAAACGACTCCAAGAAGAAGGTCTCATCAACCTCGACGATACCCCCTTCCCGTGCCGCCTGGTGACTCGCCATGGCTTTCAGGAAGCGGTGACGCCACAAGAAGGCGGTATTTTTACAGACTCCGCAGCGGACGGCAGCCTGTCGGACGGTCAGACCGTCGATGAGGGCCTGGGCGTAGTCTTCCCAGCATTGTGCCTTGCGAAGTCGAGCCAGAGGCGTCTTGGTGAGAACGGAACTGGTGCGCAGACACTGCTTGCAGCGATAACGACGCAGCCCTCGACTCCAACCCCAGGGAGCCAACTGCGTAGCCTCGGCCTGACAGTGAGGGCAACATCGACAAGCGGGGAGTTGAGCGGCCAGCGAGGTGATTGGGTGAGGGGTAGTGAGTTCATGTTGCGCGAGGCGACGCTGGCGCATGGTGAGCTGTGGAAAGAGAGACAGTAGATGTTGAAAGGCTTGGGTATCCATGATGGAGGCCCTCAGGGTGATGACCTACTTCAAGGTTAGCCTTTCAACATGTAATTGGGACAGCGCCTTGCCAAATGGCGGCGAGTCGTTATCATCAGGGCTCACTTTTGACCCGAGGTTTTATTGCCCATCATGGACAATCCCCGAAGTAGCCCTTCGTCTTTTCCCATCAAAGCCTATCTGTACCTGCTCAACCAACGCCTCTGAAGCGATCGTCTCCGTCACCACGGCCACGCCGTGACCACGATTCACTGCATCTGTCTTCATTGAGGTCAATCACATGGAATTCTTGCTGGACCCGTCAATCTGGGTCGGTCTGCTTACCCTGATCATCCTGGAAATCGTTCTCGGGATAGACAACCTGGTCTTCATCGCCATCCTGGTGAAAAAACTGCCCCCCGCCCAGCGGGACAAGGCGCGCATCATCGGTCTCTCCCTGGCCCTGCTGATGCGCCTGGGACTGCTCACCATCATGTCATGGCTGGTCACCCTCACGGCTCCTCTGCTGCACATCTGGGATCACCCCTTCTCCGGTCGGGATCTCATCCTGATGGGGGGCGGCCTCTTCCTGCTGTTCAAGGCCACCTCCGAGCTGCATGAGCGACTCGAGGCCAAGCCCGAGGAGCAAGGCGGCACCGGCGTCTATGCCGGGTTCGGGGTGGTGATCGCCCAGATCCTGGTGCTGGATGCGGTCTTCTCCCTGGACTCCATCATCACCGCCGTCGGCATGGTGGATCACCTCGGCGTCATGATGGCGGCCGTGACCATCGCCATGGTGGTGATGGTGCTCGCCTCCAAGCCCCTGACCCGCTTCGTCAACGCCCACCCCACTGTGGTGGTGCTCTGCCTGAGCTTCCTCTTGATGATCGGCTTCAGCCTGGTGGCGGAGGGCTTCGGCTTCCACATTCCGAAGGGCTACCTCTACGCGGCCATCGGCTTCTCGGTGCTCATCGAGTTCTTCAACCAGCTCGCCCAGCGCAGTGCCCTGCGCCATGAGGCGCGCCAGCCCCTGCGCGAGCGCACCACCGCCGCCATCTTCAAGCTGATGGGGGGGAACAAACGCTCAGCCCACCCGCAGGAGGACGAAGAAGAGGTGCAGGCTCAGCCCCTGCCCCCCGGTTTCGGTGAAGAGGAGCGTTACATGGTGAGCGGCGTGCTGTCGCTGGCCGAGCGTTCCATTCGCACCATCATGACCCCGCGCTCCGAGATGGAGTGGATCGACGTGAGCGACAGCGAGGACGAGATCCGCGCCCTGCTGCAACGGGCCCCCCACAGCCTGTTCCCGGTCTGTGACGGGGAGCTGGACGAGATCATCGGGGTGGTCAAGGCTCGGGATCTGCTGTTTGCCCTCAACGAGGGGCAATCCCTGGCAGCACTTGCCAGACAGAACGAGCCTGCCATCGTGCCCCAGACCATCAACGTGATCCGGCTGCTGGCGGAGCTGCGTCAGGCCAGGGGCAGCCTCATTCTGGTGGCGGACGAGTTTGGCGTCATCCAGGGGCTGGTCACCAACCACGATCTGCTGGAGGCCATCGTCGGCGAGCTGCCGGACGAGGACGAGACCCCCGATGTGGTGCGCGAGGGCGAGCATTGGCTCATCCACGGCACCACCAACATCCATCAGGTGGAGCAGGCCCTGAACTGCGACGGTCTGGTGAGCGAGAGCGACGAGTACGTGACCCTGGCGGGCATGCTGCTCTCCCACTTCGGCAGTCTGCCCGACGTCGGTCAGCAGTTGCACCTCGGCCAGTTCTGCTTCGAGGTCATGGCCGTGAGCGAGCGGCGCATCGAGCGAGTACGGGTTACCCCACTCTCCCCCTGATCATCGGTGGCAATGCAGCAAAAGAGGGCCTTTGGCCCTCTTTTTTCTGGCGCGAGCCCGGCCCCTCCCGGGCCATTGCTGCGATAACGGCAATTCTCTTCTGCAATACCCCCTCTTTTTCACAATAACAATCCCCTTTAGAGTCACCTCACTCCCAAAGATTGAGGAATCCATCATGCACCACGATCCCCTGTTCTGCCCCCTTCGCCTCGGCCAGCTGCACCTTGCCAACCGCATCGTCATGCCCCCCATGACTCGCTCCCGCGCCAGCCAGCCCGGGGACGTGGCCAACGCCATGATGGCGACCTACTACGCCCAGCGTGCCGGGGCCGGCCTCATCATCAGCGAAGGCACCCAGATAGACCCCCTGGGCAAGGGCTACGCCTGGACGCCGGGCATCCACAGCGCCGAGCAAGTGGCAGGCTGGAAGCAGGTAACAGACGCGGTCCACGCCGAGGGGGGCATCATGTTCGCCCAGCTCTGGCACGTGGGCCGGGTCACCCATCCTGACAACATCGGCGGCGCCCAGCCCCTCTCCTCCTCCGCCATCCAGGCCAAGGGAGTGAAGGTGTTCGTCGACAACGGCAGCGATGCCCCGGGGTTTGTGGAGACCGTCACCCCGCGCGCCATGACCCAGGCCGACATCGACGCCGTGGTGGGGCAGTTTCGCCAGGCCGCCCGCAACGCCATGGAGGCGGGCTTTGACGGCATCGAGTTGCACGCCGCCAACGGCTACCTCATCAACCAGTTCCTCGACTCCGAGTCCAATACCCGCACCGACGGCTATGGCGGTTCGCTCGAAAACCGGCTGCGTTTCCTCAAAGAGGTGACCGAGGCGGTCTGTGACGAGATCGGTCCCGACCGGGTCGGGGTACGCCTTGCGCCGCTCACCACCCTCAACGGCACCGTGGATGCCAACCCCCAGGAGACCTATCTGGCCGCCGCGCACCTGCTGGGCCAGCTCGGCGTGGTCTATCTGCACGTCGCCGAAGCGGACTGGGACGACGCCCCCCTGATGGCGGAGAGCTTCAAGCAGGGGCTGCGCGATGCCTTCCCCAACACCCTCATCTACGCCGGCAAGTACGATGGGGAACGCGCCCGCGCCGCCATTGAGGCAGGCTGGGCCGACATGATTGGCTTCGGTCGCCCCTTCGTGGCAAACCCCGACTTGCCGAACCGCCTGCGCCACGGCCATCCGTTCGCTCCCCATGATCCCGCCACCCTGTTTGGCGGCGGCGAGAAAGGGCTGACCGATTACCCCGTCTATGGGGCAGAGCGGGCATAAGGCGGCTCGCGCCGAACGCCTTACCGGGCGGGCCCCACCAGCGTGGGGTCCGCCTTGTTGTCTCGCCAGTGCAACAACAACTCAAGACATTGTTACGCCATATAACTCAATCTGCGCCACCTCTCTTTCAAGGAGTCACTATGACCCACACCCATGCCTGGTGCTGGCACGCCCCCGGCGAACCTGACCAGCTCACCCTCACCCGGCAAGCGCTCCCCACCCCCGGCCCCGATGAGGTTCTCGTCGCCAACCGGATCATCGCCTTCAATCCGGTGGACTGGAAACTCATCGAACAGGGTCATCCCCACTGGCAGCCAGGCCATGTGCCTGGCGTCGATGGCATGGGCACCCTGGTGGCGCTGGGGGCCAACGTCACCCACCTGCGCCCCGGCACCCGGGTCGCCTATCACACCGACCTGCGCCATGGCGGCAGCTTTGCCCGCCACACCCTGGTGCCGGCTCGCGCCCTGATGCCGGTGCCCGATGCCCTGAGCGACGAGGCGGCCGCCGCGCTCCCCTGCCCCGGCCTCACCGCCTGGCAGGCGCTGGCCAAGCTGCCGCACCTGCACGGGGAGGCCCTGCTCATCTCGGGGGCTGGCAGCAGTGTCGGCCGCTTCGCGGTGCAACTTGCCCTCCAGAAGGGTGCCCGCGTCTTTGCCAGCGCCAGCCCGCGCCACCACCAGTGGCTCAAACAGCTAGGCGTGCAGGGGGTGGCGGACTATCGGGATCCCGACTGGCTGGTCCAGTTGCAGGCCGCCAACGGCGGTGAACCCTTCGAGGGGATCATCGATCTGGTCTCCAGCCAGCAGGCAGAAGCCTTGCTGCCTGCCCTTGGCTATTACGGCCACATGGTGACGGTGCTCGGGCGCATCGCGCGCAACCCGCTGCCCGCCTTTAGCCATTGCCACTCATTGCACGAGATTGCCCTCGGCGCCCAGCACGCCTTTGGCTCGGACAAACAGTGGAGCCGTCTGGTGGCGGCCGGTGTCGCCATGATGGCGCAGATGGCGAGCGGCGAGCTGACCCCGCCGCCGCTGGTGGTGGGCAACTTCGACGCCCTGCCTGCCCTGCTCACCCGCGTCAAGCAGGAGGGCCAAGGGGAAAAATATCTGGTGAGGGTGGGTTGATACCCGCCCAACGATGGCACAAAGTGGCCCGCCATGGCGGGCATCCTGCATTCAAGGTGTGCAAGACGGCCTGCTCAATGCAGGCTCACCCCGTGCAGGGCGGCATGGAGGCGAATGTCACGGGTCAGGCGCACCTTGTCCGCAAGGCTCAGCCAGCTCGCCTCCACGGCATTGAGACTGAGGCGGCACAGCTGCTCCTGACTGGCGCCAAGCCCGTCGGCCAGGGCCTGAAAGTTGGCCCCCAGGTATCCCCCGAAATAGGCGGGATCGTCGGAGTTCACGGTGACGCAGAGCCCCTGCTCCAGCAACCTCAGCACATTGTGGTGGGCCATCTGGTCAAACACCCTGAGCCGCACGTTGGAGAGGGGGCAGACGGTGAGGGGCAGCCGGGTATCCGCCAGATAGCTCAGCAGCGAGGGATCCTCGACGCAGCGCACCCCGTGATCGATGCGTTGCACCCCGAGCTCCCGGATCGCCTGCCAGATGTAGTCAGCCGGCCCCTCCTCGCCGGCATGGGCCACCAGCGGCAGCCCCAGCTCGCGGCAGCGAGCGAAGACCCGGGCAAACTTGCTGGGCGGGTTGCCCCGCTCCCCCGAGTCGAGGCCGACCCCGTGCAGGCGCGCCAGGTGCGGCGTGGCCTCTGCCAGGGTGGCGAATGCCGCCTCTTCACTCAGGTGGCGCAGGAAGCTCATGATAAGACGCCAGCTGATGCCAAAGGCTGCTTCGCCAGCCTGCAGCGCCCGCTCGATGCCCCCCAGCACGGTGGCAAAGTACACGCCGCGGGCGGTGTGGGTCTGGGGGTCGAAGAAGATCTCCACGTGCACCACGTGATCGGCAACGCAGCGCTCGAGATAGGCCCAGGTGAGGTCGAAGAAATCCTGTTCGTGGATGAGCACGCTGGCGCCGAGGTAGTAGAGATCGAGGAAGGATTGCAGGCCGTCGAACTCATAGGCGGCGCGCAGGCTGTCGACATCAGGCCAGGGCAGCGCCACCCCGTTGCGCTGGCCGAGGGCGAACATCAGCTCGGGTTCGAGGGTCCCCTCGATATGCAGGTGCAGTTCCAGCTTGGGCAAGCCGGCAATAAAGTGCTCCATGATGACGGCTCCATAATCAGACTTCGTGCGGACACCACCGGGGCGGCGCCCTCCCTTCGCCTTCATTGTGCACCCATCTGGCCCGCCGGAGGAGACTTGTCATCAAAGGGCCTTATAATGGCGGCACAAAAACCATAACCGATTGAAGAGACGAACAGAGGGAGGCCCTGTCCCCGCTCTTGCGCCCTACAAGGAGAATTCATGAAGAAAAACGTCATCTGTGACATTGACGGCGTCATCCTGCACAACAACGATCTCATTCCCGGCGCCGACCGCTTCGTCCACCGCCTGCTGGAACAGGGCAGCAAGCTCCTGTTCCTCACCAACTACCCGGCCCAGACCCAGAAAGATCTGCAAAACCGCTTCCGATCCGCCGGAATAGAGGTGCCCGAGGAGTGCTTCTACACCTCCGCCATGGGCACCGCCGACTTTCTCAAGCGCCAGGATGGCAAGAAGGCCTATGTGATTGGCGAAGGGGCCCTGACCCACGAGCTCTACAAGGCCGGCTTCACCATCACCGATATCGACCCGGACTTCGTGGTGGTGGGGGAGACCCGCAACTACAACTGGACCATGATGCAGCAGGGCGCCAAGTTCGTGGATCAGGGGGCCCGCTTCATCGCCACCAACCCCGATACCCACGGCCCCCTGATGTACCCGGCCTGCGGCGCCCTGTGTGCCCCCATCGAGCGGATGACCGGCAAGAAGCCCTTCTACGTCGGCAAGCCGAGCGCCTGGATCATTCGCGCGGCCCTCAACCGGATGGAGGCTCACTCCGACGACACCATCATCATCGGCGACAACCTGCGCACCGACATCCTGGCTGGCTTCCAGGCCGGTCTCGAGACGGTGCTGGTGCTCTCCGGGGTGAGCAAGGTGGCGGACATCGACCGCATGCCGTTTCGACCGAACCACATCTTCGACTCCGTGGTGGACATCGACATCGTCTGATCCCGGGTGCCGCCCTTCCGGTAGCCTTCAGCCTGCACGGGCCCCCTTGGCAAAGGGGGCCCGTTTCGTTTAACGTAAGCGCAACATCGTTAAACAAACTAAACGGGAGCAGGATGCTCCTTCGCCACTCAAGGACGCACCATGAAGAGCCTGAACGACTGGATCCTGCTGGACAAGCACACTGTCTCCCCCACCCCGCTGATGCCTCCCCCCGAGCGCATCAGGGCCGGAACGCCGAGCCAGACGGCATGGAACCACTACTCCGACCCGAGCCAGCAGTTTCACGTGGGCTTCTGGGCTTGCGAGCCGGGCTGCTGGGCCGTTCACTATACCGAACACGAATACTGCCAGATGCTGGAAGGGGAAGCGGTGATCCACGACGAGCAGGGCGACCGGCTGCACCTCAAAGCTGGGGATCAGTTCGTCATTCCCGCCGGTTTTGTCGGGCAGTGGGAGACCCTCACCCCTTGTCGCAAGCTCTATGTGATCTTCGAACCCGCCGCGACTTGACGCGCACGTCAACCCTGACCCTCTCTCTTCAGACGGCCGGACGGCCGCCATCCCCTGGCGCAACTTGACGCTTACGGCATGATTTTCTGCGGTTTTCCCGCTTGCAAAAGGGTTTTCCGCTAGGCATTGTGATTGGCGAGGAATGTAAATGGAATTTCGAGCCCAAACGTGGGGGGCTCATATAAAAATCAAGAGGATTACCGCCAATGTGTTCTATTTTCGGCATTCTGGACATCAAGACCGACGCCACTGCCCTGCGCAAATCGGCCCTGGAGATGTCCAAGCGACTGCGTCACCGCGGGCCTGACTGGTCCGGCGTCTACAGCTCCGACAAGGCCATCCTGGTGCACGAGCGCCTGGCCATCGTCGATCCGGGCAATGGCGCACAGCCTCTCTACAACCCCGAGCGCACGCACGTATTGGCCGTCAACGGCGAGATCTACAACCACAAGGAGCTGGAGAAGAACCTCAAGGTCGACTTCCAGTTCCAGACCCACTCCGACTGTGAAGTGCTGCTGGCCCTCTACAAGGAGAAAGGCCCGGCGTTTCTGGACGATCTGAACGGCATCTTCGCCTTCATCCTCTATGACGCCGAGCAGGATGCCTACCTGATTGGTCGCGACCACATGGGGATCATCCCCCTCTATACCGGCCGCGACGAACACGGCAACTTCTATGTCGCCTCCGAGATGAAGGCCCTGGTGCCCGTGTGCAAGAGCGTCGAGACCTTCCCGCCGGGACACTACCTGTGGAGCAAGGATGGCGAGCTTAAAACTTGGTACAAACGGGACTGGATGGAATACGCGCCGGTCGAGCACAACGTCAGCGACAAGGCCGAGCTCAAAGCGGCCCTGGAAGCGGCGGTCAAGCGCCAGCTGATGTGCGACGTGCCCTATGGCGTGCTGCTCTCCGGTGGTCTGGATTCGTCCGTCATCTCCGCCATCACCAAGCTCTATGCCGCCCGCCGGGTGGAAGACGATGGCAAGAGCGAAGCCTGGTGGCCCCAGCTGCACTCCTTCGCCGTCGGCCTGGAAGGGTCACCGGATCTCGCCGCCGCCCGCAAGGTGGCCGATCACCTGGGCACCATCCACCACCAGATCCACTTCACCGTGCAGGAAGGACTGGATGCCCTGCGGGACGTCATCTATCACCTCGAGACCTATGACGTCACCACCATCCGCGCCTCCACGCCCATGTATCTGATGGCCCGCTACATCAAGGCGATGGGCATCAAGATGGTGCTGTCGGGAGAGGGCTCCGACGAGCTGTTCGGCGGCTACCTCTACTTCCACAAGGCCCCCAACGCCCGTGAGTTCCACGAGGAGAACGTGCGCAAGCTCGCCTCCCTGCACCTCTATGACTGCCTGCGGGCCAACAAGTCCATGGCTGCCTGGGGCGTGGAAGGCCGCGTGCCCTTCCTCGACAAGGAGTTCATGGACGTGGCGATGCGCCTCAATCCCGCCGACAAGATGTGCGGCAAGGGCAAGATCGAGAAGCACATCCTGCGGGAAGCCTTCGAGGATCTGCTGCCCCACGAAGTGGCGTGGCGCCAGAAGGAGCAGTTCTCCGACGGTGTGGGCTATTCGTGGATTGACAGCCTGAAAGCCATGGTCGAGGAAGAGGTGACGGATCAGATGTTCGAGGCCGCGGCCTTCCGCTTCCCCGTCAATACCCCGCTCACCAAGGAGGCGTACTACTACCGCGCCATCTTCGACGAGCACTTCCCGCTGGAGTCCGCCGCCCGCACCGTGCCCTACGGCAAGTCGGTCGCCTGCTCCACCCCGACGGCGCTGGAGTGGGATGCCAAGTTCAAGGAGATGGCCGACCCCTCCGGTCGCGCCGTGATGGATGTCCACCAGCAGGGTTACTGATCGCCCCTGACCTGAATACAAAGCCCCTCTCGAGGGGCTTTGTTGTTTTCTGCCATTCCATTGCCGCTTTTTGCCTTCCCCTTCCCTGTTTGCGGCTTGGCGCAGGAAACGCCTCGTGTCACATTGTCTGCGCCTGGAAGCAAAGATAACGACACAAGGAAGAGACCATGAAACGACTGTTACTGCCCCTGATACTGGGCACCCTCCTTTTCAATGGCGCCGCCTGCGCGGGCGACCACCTCTGGAGTCAGAGCCTGCCCGCTTACAGCCAGGGTTATGACGAGACGCGGGATCCGGCCCGCGATCTCGCTGCCGCCACCGCCAAGGCCAGTGCCGAGGGCAAGAAAGTCCTGCTGCTGGTGGGGGGCGAATGGTGCAGCTGGTGCCAGGAGATGAACCGCTTTCTGGACCGGGAACCCGATCTCGCCGGCCAGCTCAACCGCACCTTCGTGGTGGTCAAGGTGAACGTCAGCGAGCAGAACAAGAATGAATCCTTCCTGAAAGCCTACCCCGAGTATCTGGGGGTGCCCCACTTCTACGTGCTGGATGCCAAGGGCAGGCTGCTCGAGTCCTTCAACACCGGGCTGCTGGAGAAGGGGAAGAGTTACGACGGGGAGAAACTCGGCAAATTTATCGCCTATTTCCAGCCCAGGACCACCCACGGCTGACTCGCCAGTCAATAAAACAGGGCACCGCACGGTCAGTGACAGTGCAGGGCCCTGATGGCTACGCAAACAGGGAAGTGGCATGTCTGCGACAAACAGGCCATCCATCACCCCGGACAAGGACGAAAAAGATGTTGCGAATACTGGGCAAGGCGTCGTCAATCAATGTGCGCAAGGTACTGTGGACCTGTGCCGAGCTGACCCTCCCGTTCGAACTGGAGGAGTGGGGATCCGGCTTCAAACCCACGGATACCCCGGCGTTTCTGGCACTCAACCCCAATGCCATGGTGCCCGTCATTCAGGATGAGGATTTTACGCTGTGGGAGTCGAACACCATCATCCGCTACCTGGCGACGCGCCATGGTGCCAATGCACTCTATCCCGCCGAGGCGAGAGCCAGGGCTCGGGTCGATCAATGGATTGACTGGCAGGCATCGGACTTGAACACCGCCTGGCGCTACGCCTTCCTGTCGCTGGTGAGGCGCTCCCCCCAGCATCAAGACCATCAGGCCCTTCACGCAGCTTGCCTGCAGTGGTCTCACTGCATGGAGATCCTGGAGAGACAGCTTCAAACAACCGGAGGATATGTGGCCGGTCCGCACTTCTCGCTGGCAGACATTCCCATCGGGCTGTCAGTCAACCGCTGGCTGGAGACGCCCTATGATCGCCCGTCGCTACCCACCGTGGACGACTACTACCTGCGACTGAAAGAGCGGCCGGGGTTTCGACGCTATGGGGCCAATGGCACGCCCTGAGGCGAGCAAGATAACTCGGGCAAGGAAAGAGACAGCAGACCGGGCCAACCCGCTGGTCCGGTCTGCACAGCTTCAGGGCTGGGCATCCGGCTGATTGGCGGGGGCGGCCTTGATAAAGGCCTGCAACTGCTCGCAGTTGGCGACGATGCGCGCAATGGTGGGGTAGTCATCCAGGGTCATGTCGAAGCGGCGGGCGTTGTAGACCTGGGGCACCAGCATGCAGTCCGCCAGGGTAACCTCATTGCCCACGCAATAGATGCCGGCGGTGGTCATGAGAAGCTGCTCCAGCGCGGTGAAGGTCTCGTCTATCCAGTGGCGATACCAGGCATCCCGCGCCATCTTGCTCTGCCCCAACTCCTGCTCCAAGTAGTGCAGCACGCGCAGGTTGTTGAGGGGGTGGGTGTCACAGGCGATCATGTTGACTATCTGGCGCACCCGGGCGCGCTCGATGGGGGCGGAGGGCATCAGGGGGTAGGCGGGATAGGTCTCGTCGAGGTACTCCATGATGGCCACCGACTGACCCAGATGCACGTCATCGTCCACGAGAAACGGCACCAGCCCCTGGGGATTGACCCGGCGGTAGGCCTTCTCCTTCTGCTCACCCTGCCGCAAGTTGACCGGGTGCTGCTCATAATCGAGCCCCTTGAGTTGCAGTACCAAACGCACGCGAAAGCTGGCCGATGAGCGCCAATATCCAAACAACTGCAGCATAGTGTGTCCCTGTGGTGGCAGGTGTCTGCCACCTGCCGTGTCGCCCGCCCCTCCCGGGGTCGGGCTCTCCTAGCTCGCCCGCTCGGCCGTTGCTTGCGTGACCCGCTGCAAAATGGTGCCAAACAGACTCATCCCGTTGCGATCCTGCATCGCGATGGACACTGTATCACCAAAGCGCAGAAAGGGTGTAGTGGCTTGACCTGACTCGATAATTTCCAGCATCCGCCGCTCGGCAAGGCAGGAGGATCCCCGGCTTCTGTCGTAGTTGGAGACGGTGCCCGAGCCGATGATGCAGCCCGCCCCGAGCGGCCTTGTCTTGGCGGCATGGGCAATCAGCTCATGGAAGGTGAAGGTCATGTCCACCCCAGCGTCGGGCTGCCCGAACAGGGCGCCGTTGAGGTGGGTCACCAGGGGCAGGTGGACCTTGCCATCGCGCCAGTCATCCCCCAGCTCGTCCGGGGTGATGGCCACCGGCGAGAAGCTGCTGGAGGGCTTGGACTGGAAGAAGCCGAAGCCCTTGGCAAGCTCCCCGGGGATGAGGTTGCGCAGGCTCACGTCGTTGACCAGCATCAAGAGCTTGATGTGACTCGCCGCCCCCTGCGAACGGGTGCCCATGGGCACGTCGTCGGTGATGACGGCCACTTCCGACTCAAAATCTATGCCCCACTCCTCGGAGCCCATCACGATGGGGCCACGGGGTGGCAGGAAGCTGTCAGAGCCTCCCTGATACATCAGGGGATCGTGCCAGAAGCTTTCTGGCATGTCGGCGCCGCGCGCCTTGCGCACCAGCTCCACGTGATTGACGTAGGCACTGCCGTCAATCCACTGGTAGGCGCGAGGCAGCGGGGAGAGGCACGCCTCCTCATCGAAGGGGAAGGCGTCGGGGCAGGCGCCCTCGTTGAGTCGCTGATAAACCTTCGCCAATTGCGGCGCCACTTCGCCCCACTGGTCGAGGGCCGACTGCAGGGTCGGGGCAATGGTCGTCACATGGACGGCGCGCGCCAGATCGCGGCTCACCACCACCAGGGCGCCGTCGCGCTTGCCATTGTTCAGGGTTGCCAATTTCATATCGAATTCCTTATTTGCCGAGCGTCTCTGGACGCTGCCAGCTGGTGACATAACCGGGGTGTTCGACCCCTTCGCAGATCGGGCCGACGGCCAGGGCATCACGGGTGTCGAGCATCACCGCCACCTCGTCGGTGAAGGTCTTGGCATGGGCCAGCCCCGCCGCAAAGGCCTTGGGATGAGGACCATGGGTGAAGCCGGCAGGGTGGAAGGTGACCATGCCCCGCTTGATGTTGTCCCGGCTGAAGAAGTCCCCGGCGTGGTAGAAGAGCACTTCGTCGAAGTCGTCATTGCTGTGGTAGAAAGGCACCCGCAGGGCACCTGGGTCGATCTCGATGGGACGCGGCACGAAGGTGCAGATGACAAAACGGCTCGCCACGAAGGTGGAGTGGGCCGAGGGAGGCAGGTGGTAGCGGTGGCTCATCAGCGGGCGGATATCCCGCCAGTTGAGGCGCACCACGCACAAGTCCCCGTGCCACCCTTGTGCATCCAGCGGGTTGAACGGCCAGGTGACGACCGAGACCTGATCGTGGCGCTTGATCTGCAGCGACCAGGGGTTTTCATCCTGCTGGGCCAGGAAGCGCTCGTTGATGGCGGGCACGTCCAGGGCCGCCGGATCGAAGATGGCGTGATTGCCCACCAGTCCCTTGTCCGGCAGCTGATAACTGTCTTCCGTCGCCTCGATCATCAGGATGAAGAGGGGCGCGGTGGGCTCGATGCGCCACATGGTGCCACGGGGGATCACCACATAGTCGCCATCTCTCAAGATGAGGTGCCCGTAGTCGCAGTAGAACTCGCCGCTCCCCTCGTGAATGAACAGGAGCTCGTCGCCATCGGCGTTGCGCACCAGAAACGGCATGGGCTCATGCAGGCGCCAGATGCGGTAGCGGCAGTGGGGGTTGCTGAGAATATCCGGCATCACCCAGGGGGAGAGGGAGCTCACCTCCTCCTGCAGATCGTTCAAGTCAAACGCCCGTGGCCGAAGCGGCCCTTCCCAGTTGACCCAGTCGGTGGGAGCATGCTTGTGGTGCATGTGGGTGGCGGGGCCGAAGAAGCCCGAGCGCCCCAGCTCGCGCTCATAGATGGCCTGCTCCGGCAGATCGGCATGGGCCTGGCGGGAGTGGGTTCCCTCCCGATGGGGGAAGCTTATCCAGTTACGCATCACTCGGTTCTCCGTTTTTCTGGCCCTGCGCGGCACCGTTCACCTCCCCTTGCGTGGATCCGTCCAGCACGCCACGGCGGATCTGATCCAGCTCGATGGATTCGAACAGTGCCTGGAAGTTGCCCTCACCAAAGCCCTCGTTGCCCTTGCGCTGGATGATCTCGAAGAACACGGGACCGATCACGGTATCGGTGAAGATCTGCAGCAGAATGCCGTCCTTCGTCGGCGAGCCGTCGATGAGGATGCGCAGCGTCTTCAGCGCCGCCAGATCCTCCTGATGACCCGCCACCCGGCTGTCCACCTTCTCGTAGTAGGTGTCCGGCGTCGGCATGAAGCCGGTTCCCCGCCCTCTGAGCGTGCGGATGGTGTGATAGATGTCGGCAGAGGCGAGCGCGATGTGCTGGATCCCCTCCCCCTTGTACTGACGCAGGTACTCCTCTATCTGGGACTTGTCGTCTGCCGACTCGTTGATGGGAATGCGAATTTTGCCGCAGGGGGCCGTCATGGCGCGCGAGTGCAGTCCGGTCAGCTTGCCCTCGATGTCGAAGTAGCGGATTTCCCGGAAGTTGCCGATCCGCTCGTAGAAATTCGACCAGAGGTTCATGTTGCCGCGATGGACGTTGTGGGTCAGGTGGTCGATCTCATAGAGCCCTGCGTCCACCTCGGCCATGCGGGCCTGCCAGTCGGGGTAGAAGATAAAGTCCACGTCATAGATGGAGCCCCGCTCGCCATAGCGATCGACAAAGGAGAGGGTACTCTCGCCGATGCCGTAGATGGCGGGGATGTTGAGTTCCATGGGGCCGATTTTGCCCACAAACGGCTTGGCCCCCTGGCCAATGGCGTACTGCTGGGCACGGCCGGCATCGCTCACCCGAAACGCCATGCCGCACACGCTCGGACCATGGGCCCGGGCAAACTCCTCCGCCTGGGAGTGGGGCTCGGCATTGACCACGAAGTTGATGTCCCCCTGGCGATAGAGCCAGCACTGCTTGTGCCTGTGCTTGGCCACTTCGGCAAAGCCCAGTGAGACGAACAGCGCCTTGAGGGCCGCAATGCCCTTGAGATCCGGCGCCGTGTACTCGACGAACTCAAACCCGTCGGTGCCAAGGGGGTTGATGGTGTGAGTACGGGAAGAAGGGGTGGTCATGATGCGCTCCTTGCGATGAACTGATAACGAAACGGTTCACGCCGCAAGGGCTCGACAGGCAGCCCGCACGGCATTGTTAACAACTTGTTTCATTAGAGTGGCGAGCGCAGGGAATGAGAAGGGGCGACGTTCAGATAGTTTGGCGGGGATCCGCGCCAAAAAATGTAAATGAAATGTGACATCACAGCCCCAACCTTGCACTGCGCTCGTTAGCGTCCCGCAAGGCTGTCAGCTTTGCCTTACAGGTGCCAGGTTTTCACCCTGAGGTGGGGCAAGCGGGCCCGCGCCAGTTGCAGACGGCGGCGCGTCGGATTGATGAGCCAGGCCTCTTCCCCCAACGCCAGCAGCGGCAGATCGTGCAGGCTGTCGCTCAGGGTGAGCACGGCGTCCAGGGTGAGGAGCTCGGGCTGCAACTTGTGCCTGCCGTGGCAATAACAACGCGGCACCAGGCCACCGAGGCGATAGTGCATGCGTGAGCCCAGAATGCGATGGGGGAGCCTTGGCAGTTGACGATGGAGCTGGGCTCGTACCAGGGCGCGGGGGCTCGCGGAGATGACCCAGCAGCGGTGCCCCTCTCCCATCAAGAGGGCTCGCGCCTCCCGATACAGACCGGGCCGGGTCAGGCTGTACTGCCGTACCAGGGCGCGCCAGGCCAGGGGGGATAGCCCGAGGGTGATGGCCCACCAGATGAGTGCAATGCCGCGACTGCGCTGACCTGGCAGCAGATAGATCACGGCACCGAACGCCATCAGTGGCCACAGCAGCAGCGGCCAGATACGGCGGCGCAAGATGAAACGCAGCAACCCTGCATGGCTGTCATCCGGCGCCAGGGTGTCATCGAAGTCGGCCAGGATCCAGCCGCGGGCTGAGACACTCGCAGTTGCAGCGCTCATTCGGTGAGTTCTGCGATGGCGGCATGCAACTCGGGCAGGAGGAACAGTGTCCCCTCATCGGGCGGACAGACGAGATCGAAACTCTCACCTGCCAGGGTGAAGGCGAGGCGCCAGGCGTGCAGATAACCGCGATCCGCCACCGTGCCGCCGTAACGCTCATCCCCGAGGATGGGGGCTCCCACGCTCTTCAAGGCCACCCGGATCTGATGGGTCTTGCCGGTCCGGGGCTTGATGCGATAAAGGCGCAGCCCCTCGCGCACCGAAACGGAGTCGAACCAGCTGATGGCCGGGTTATCCTGGGTGCGGCTCAGCATCCAGCTGCCGCCTCGCCCTTTCTCCATGTCCCCCTTCACCCAGCCCTGCTTCTTCTTCGGCTTGCGATCGGAGAGGGCCAGATACTGCTTGCTCACTTCCCGCGCCGCGAAAGCCATGCTGAGGGCGCGATTCGCTTCGGGGGTGCGGGCCAGCAGCACCAACCCAGAGGTCATCTTGTCCAGTCGATGGACCGGATAGAGGTCAAGACCGGTATCCATTCTGACCCGATTGACGAGACCCGGCTCGCCGGCATCATCGTGCATGCCAATGCCCGGACGCTTGTTGATCACCATGAAATCTTTGTGCTGCAATTGTATCCGGTACATGTATAACCCTTTAGAATGTTATTTGTTAACAACTTGAATGCAGGCCTGCAGGCCATCTTCATGGACCCTCAGCACAAGAATCGCACGAATGAAAAAATGCCTGTTTTGGCTGTTGTTGCTTGGCATCACTTGCTTCTCGCCCCTCCAGGCCAGTGAACGGACACGTGATCTGCCGGAGAAGGTGGTATTGCAGTTGCGCTGGCTGCATCAGCCCCAGTTTGTGGGCTATCACATGGCCAAGGCCAAGGGGTATTACGCCGACGCCGGTCTGGATGTCGAGATAAGGCCAGGTGGCAAGGGAATAAGTCCGGTTCAGGAGGTGCTGGCCGGACGCGCCGACTTTGGCGTCGGCAACACCGAGGTGCTGACCCACTACGCCCAGGGCAAGCCGCTGCTGGCGCTGGCCAGCGTCTACCAGCACTCTCCCTCCATCTTCCTGGCACGCCGCGACAGCGGCATTCTCACCGTTGCGGACATGCGTGGCAAACGGATCATGATGTTTCCGGGTCATCAGGATGCCGAACTGCTGGCCACCCTCTACTATCAGGGGCTTCACGAGCGCCAGCTCATCCCGGTACCCACTTCGGTCAACATCGACGATCTGATCGCCGGCCGGATAGACATCTTCAACGCCTATCTGAGCAATGAGCCCTTCTATCTGGAAGAGCGCGGCATCTCGGTGTCCGTCATCAACCCTCGCAACTACGGCATCGATTTCTACAGCGACATTCTCTTCACCACCCAGGCACAGGAGCGGCTTAATCCGGAGCGGGTGGCACGTTTTCGTGCAGCCAGCCTCAAGGGATGGCGCTATGCCCTCACCCACCCCGAGGAAGCCATCGCCCTGCTGCGCACAGAGTATGGCGTCAACCGCAGTCAGGCCCACATGGAATAAGAGTTGCAGATGAGCAAGGAGATGATCCAGCCGCTCTATGTGGAGATCGGGTATATGAATCCGGATCGCTTCGCTCACATCATGCAGCAGCTGGTGGAGATAGGCCTCCTTGCCAAACCGGTCTCCCTGACCCGTTTTCTCTATCAGGTTCCCTCAGAACAGTGGAGCTTCTGGCGTCCATGGTTCCTGCTGAGCCTGGGGGTTGGTGGTCTCATCCTGCTGCTCTCCCTCTATCTTCTGATGAGCAACAAGCGGCTCAACCAGGAAGTGGCCCTGCGCAAACAGCGAGAGCAGGAGATACTGCAACTGGCCCGCCTCGATCCCCTTACCGGGCTGCCCAATCGACTGAGCCTGATGGAGCAGTTGAAACACCAGGTGCAAAGCGACAATCCGGGCTGCCTGCTGTTTTGCGATCTCAATGACTTCAAGCGCATCAACGACAACTTCGGCCACAGCCACGGGGATGCCATCCTCTGCCAGCTGGCCCGACGGATCCACGGCGCCATCGGCCACCAGTGCTATTTTGCCCGCTTGGCGGGGGACGAGTTCATCCTGCTGCTGCCGGGCTACGATATCCGTCAGGCAGAGGAGGTCACCGCCGTGATCCGCCAGGCCATGCAGGCCCCCTTCGTGGTCAATGACCAGCCGATGCAGGTGGGCATCAGCATCGGCGTCAGCCACTACCAGCATGACTGGAGCCCGGAGCAGTGGCTCATCCAGGCCGACAGGGCCATGTATTGTGACAAGGGTGGCCGCGTCATCACGCTGGCGGAGCAGTCCGGCTGACTTGCTCATCTCCCGGCACACAGATCCGATACCCCCGTGAAACCGATAAACAGGAAGGCCACCCCAGGGGTGGCCTTCCTGCATTGCATGAGTCTGAATGCTCTTACCCGAAGGTCTGCCCCAGGGATTTGAGCTGGCGAGCCTTGGTGAGCAGGATGTCGCTCGAGGCGTCCATGTCCTGCATCTTGTTGCTGTTGGTGTGGGAGTGCTGGGAGATGGCGTTGACGTTGCGGCTGATGTCCTCCACCACCGCCTGCTGCTCCTCTGCCGCCGTCGAGATCTGGGCCGAGAGGTCCACCACCCGTTCTATTTCCGCCAGCACCTGATGCAGGCTCTCTGATCCCTGGCGGGTCAGGGTCACGCAGGATTGGGTCTGTTGCAGGTTCTGCTGCATCATGCCCTTCCAGCCGTTCAGGGTACGCTGGATCTGGCCTATGCTGCTCTGGATCTGCTCGGTCGCCTTGTGGGTGCGCGTGGAGAGGGTTCGCACCTCGTCCGCCACCACCGCAAAGCCTCGCCCCTGCTCCCCTGCCCGCGCAGCCTCGATGGCGGCGTTGAGCGCCAGCAGATTGGTCTGATCCGCAATGCCCTGGATCTCGCTCATCAGCACACCGATGCGGTCCGATTCCTCCGCCAGTGCCACGGCGGCCGTGAAGGCATGCTCTGCCTGGGTGGCCAGCTCCGTCACCCTGTGCTGGGTATCTTCCAGCTGCTGATCGGTGTGTTGGCAGTGCGCCTTGGCCTGGGCTATCTGGTTGTCCGTCTCCAGGATATTGCGGGCAATCTCGTGGGCTGTCGCCGCCATTTCGGTGATGGCCGTCGCCACCTGCTGGGTCTGGACATCCTGTTCGGCGATGTCGGCGCTCGCCTCGCTGGAGGCTGTTTTCAGATGCACCGCGAGATCCTGCAGGGAGAGGGTCGCATCGTCCACTCGTCCAAGGACGGTGCGGATCCTGGCCTGCAACAGCTTGATGTGGAAGTCTGCAATGGCACTGGCATCCTCCCCCGAATAGATGAGCCGGGTCAGGCTGTCATATTCGTCCGCGAGCTGTCGCAGATAACGGGGGGTAGTGATGAGGGTGTCACGATAGATCAGGGCCAGCCACAAGAGAGGCAACAGGGTGAACAACGGCCCCCAGGGCCCCATCAGATAGGCCCCCCCTGCCAGCATCAGCAAGACACCGACGATGGCCAGCCCGTGGCGCATCGGGCGCAGGCTCAATCCGCCCTTTCGCTCCCCCCGCTCCACGCTCTTCAATCTGGCATAGGTGCGCCCGGCCACGGCTTTCATCTCCGGCGCGGCGCGACTGCGGACCGACTGGTAGCCATTGATCCGCCCCTGCTCGAAGATAGGGGTGACATAGGCATCCACCCAATAGTAACGCCCATCCTTGCAGCGGTTTTTCACCATGCCGCGCTAGGGTTTGCCCTGCTTGAGCTTGCCCCAGAGGTCAGCAAAGGCAGCCTTGGGCATGTCCGGGTGGCGAACCATGTTGTGGTGCTGGCCGATGAGCTCGGCCCGGCTGTACCCCGCTACCCGGCAGAAGTGATCATTGGCGTAGGTGATCACACCCTGCAGGTCCGTAGTGGAGACCAGCTGTTCATTGGCAGGAAAATCCACCTCTTCGTCGATGAGATGAACCTGGCTTTTCTTCATGGCGCACACCCCTTGTTTGATCACCCACTGAGCGTAGCCAAACGCCTACGGGCAAGCAACGCAGAGACCCAGTCGGGGAGGATGGCTGAGACACAATTTGCATCCTGTTTGACGCCGCGCAAGATTTTGACCCCAAAAGCCCCGATTTGGCCAAAAAACACTCGGCATTTTCCCAGGTTCACCGCTCTCCCACACGATGCATCACACCAAAAAATGGTTCCAACGAGTCTGTGGTGCTGGCGTTGCCAGGGGTCCGTCAGGGGAGAGCACACTTGATACGACCTTGGACCTAAGCATAATTGACGTTAACGTAAACGTAGTGTGAGATAATACCGTTCACCCTACACATCCAGCAGACACGCACCCCATGAAAGGAGTCACCATGTCCAACCTCTCCCCCTCGGCCGGCAAGCGTTTTCGCACGGCCCTGGCCAACGAAAAGCCCCTGCAGATTGTCGGCACCATCAATGCCTACATGGCGCTGATGGCAGAGCGCAGCGGCTTCCAGGCCCTCTATCTCTCCGGCGCCGGGGTAGCGAACGCCTCCTATGGCCTGCCGGACCTCGGCATGACTTCCATGAATGACGTGCTCATCGATGCCGAACGCATCACGGCTGTCACCCAGGTGCCACTCCTGGTGGACATCGACACCGGCTGGGGGGGCGCCTTCAACATCGCCCGCACCATTCGCGCCTTCGAGCGTGGCGGTGTGGCCGCCGTCCACATGGAAGATCAGGTGGCCCAGAAGCGCTGCGGCCACAGGCCGAACAAGGCGGTGGTCACGGTCTCGGAGATGGTGGACAGGATCAAGGCGGCGGTGGATGCCCGCCAGGACGAGAGTTTCGTCATCATGGCCCGCACCGACGCCCTGGCGGTGGAAGGGCTGGGCTCGGCCCTGGAGCGGGCCGCCGCCTATGTGGAGGCGGGCGCCGACATGATCTTCGCCGAAGCGGTCACCGAGCTCGAGCAGTACGACCGTTTCAGGCAGGCGGCCGGGGTGCCGATCCTCGCCAACATGACCGAGTTCGGCAAGACCGAGCTGTTTGACAAGGAGGCGCTCGCCTTGCATGGCGTCGACATGGTGCTCTACCCCCTGAGCGCCGCCCGCGCCGCCAACCAGGCCGCCCTCAACGTCTATCAGACGCTTCGCCGTGACGGCCACCAGCGCGCCGTGGTCGACACCATGCAGACCCGGGAGTCCCTCTACGATTTTCTCGGTTACCACCACTACGAGCAGACCCTGGACAGGCTGTTCACCCAGGATCTGTCGACCAAGGAATAAGACGGCGACCGGCCGCCTTATGCTGGCGGCTGGCGCATCAACGGACTGAATGAGGAAACATGTGATGAGCGCCCTGCCCGAAACCACCGGCTTCAAGCCGAAGAAATCCGTCGCCCTCTCCGGCAGCGCCGCCGGCAACACCGCCCTGTGCACCGTCGGCCTCTCCGGCAACGACCTGCACTACCGTGGCTACGACATCCTGGACGTGGCCACCAGCTGCGAGTTTGAAGAGATAGCCCACCTGCTGGTGCACGGCCATCTGCCCAATGTGGCGGAGCTCGCCGCCTACAAGGCCAAGCTCAAGGCCCTGCGCGGCCTGCCCACCGGGGTCAGGACCGCCCTGGAGCAGTTGCCTCCCTCTGCCCACCCCATGGACGTGATGCGCACCGCCGTCTCCGTGCTGGGGTGCCTGTCGCCGGAGAAGGACGATCACAACCACCCGGGCGCCCGGGACATCGCCGACAAGCTGATGGCCTGTCTCGGCTCCGTGTTGCTCTACTGGTACCACTTCAGTCACAACGGCAAGCGCATCCATGTGGAGACCGACGACGACTCCATCGGCGGCCACTTCCTCCACCTGCTGCACGGGCACAAGCCACGCGACTCCTGGGTTCGCGCCATGCACACCTCTCTCATCCTCTACGCCGAGCACGAGTTCAACGCCTCCACCTTCACCGGCCGCGTCATCGCCGGCACCGGCTCGGACATGTACTCCTGCATCACGGGAGCCATCGGAGCCCTGCGCGGGCCCAAGCACGGGGGCGCCAACGAGGTGGCCTTCGAGATCCAGAAGCGCTACGAGAATCCGGACGAGGCGGAGGCCGACATTCGCGCCCGGGTCGAGAAAAAAGAGGTGGTCATCGGCTTCGGCCACCCGGTCTACACCGTCTCCGATCCGCGAAACAAGGTGATCAAGGAGGTGGCGCGCGCCCTCAGCCAGGAGCAGCACAACACCAAGATGTTCGATATCGCCGAGCGGCTGGAATCCACCATGTGGGAAGTCAAGAAGATGTTCCCGAACCTCGACTGGTTCAGTGCCGTCAGCTACCACATGATGGGGGTGCCCACCGCCATGTTCACCCCGCTGTTCGTCATCGCCCGCACCTCAGGCTGGTCGGCCCACGTCATCGAGCAACGCATCGACGGCAAGATCATCCGCCCGAGCGCCAACTACGTCGGTCCGGAGGATCTCCAGTTCGTGCCGCTCAAGGAGCGCAAGTGATGATCAACACGCAATATCGCAAGCCCCTGCCCGGCACACAGCTTGACTACTTCGACGCCCGGGAGGCGGTCAACGCCATCGCCCCCGGCGCCTGGGACAGGCTCTCCTACACCGCCCGCGTCCACGCCGAGAACCTGGTTCGCAAATGCGATCCGGCCATCCTCGGCGAGTGCCTCGGCCAGATAGTGCACAACAAGCGCGATCGCGACTTTCCCTGGTTCCCGGCGCGGGTGGTGTGTCACGACATCCTGGGGCAGACCGCCCTGGTGGATCTGGCGGGCCTTCGCGACGCCATCGCCGAGCAGGGTGGGGATCCCGCCCAGGTGAACCCCGTGGTGCCGGTGCAGCTCATCGTCGACCATTCCCTCGCCGTGGAGTGCGGCGGCTTTGACCCCCAGGCGTTCGAGAAGAACCGTGCCATCGAGGATCGCCGCAACGAGGATCGTTTCCACTTCATCGACTGGACCAAGCAGGCGTTCAAGAACATCGAGGTGATCCCGCCTGGCAACGGCATCATGCACCAGATCAACCTGGAGAAGATGTCCCCCGTCATCCACGCCGATCGCGGTCTGGCCTACCCGGATACCTGCGTCGGCACCGACAGCCACACCCCCCACGTGGATGCCCTCGGCGTCATCGCGGTGGGGGTGGGCGGGCTGGAAGCCGAGAACGTGATGCTGGGGCGCGCCTCCTGGATGCGGCTGCCTTCGATCGTCGGCGTGGAGCTCTCCGGCAAGCCGCAACCCGGCATCACCGCCACGGATCTGGTGCTGTCGCTCACCGAATTCCTGCGCCAGCAGAAGGTAGTCGGCGCCTACCTGGAGTTTCGTGGGGAGGGGGCCGCCGCCCTCACCCTCGGCGATCGGGCCACCATCTCCAACATGGCGCCGGAGTATGGCGCTACCGCGGCTATGTTCTTCATCGACCAGCAGACCATCGACTACCTCAAGCTCACTGGCCGTGACGACGAGCAGGTCAGGCTGGTGGAAACCTATGCCAGGGAGGCCGGTCTCTGGGCCGATGCCCTGGCGGGCGCCCAGTACGAGCGGGTGCTGCACTTTGACTTGTCGAGCGTGGTGCGCACCCTGGCGGGCCCCTCCAATCCCCACCGTCGCCTGCCGGTGACCGAACTTGCCACGCGGGGCATCGCGGTGGATCTGGACAAGGCTCGTGCCCAGGAGGCTGACGGCCTCTTGCCCGATGGCGCCGTCATCATCGCTGCCATCACCAGTTGCACCAACACCAGCAACCCGCGCAACGTGATTGCCGCAGGCCTGTTGGCCCGCAACGCCAACCGGCTCGGCCTCAGCCGCAAGCCCTGGGTCAAATCCTCCCTCGCCCCCGGCTCCAAGACAGTCGCCCTCTACTTGAAAGAGGCGGGACTGGACGAGGAACTTGAGCGGCTCGGCTTCGGCGTCGTGGCGTTTGCCTGCACCACCTGCAACGGCATGTCCGGTGCCCTGGATCCCGCCATCCAGCAGGAGATCATCGAGCGGGATCTCTACGCCACGGCGGTGCTCTCGGGCAACCGCAACTTCGACGGTCGCATCCATCCCTATGCCAAGCAGGCGTTTCTCGCCTCGCCCCCCCTGGTGGTGGCCTACGCCATCGCGGGCACCATCCGCTTCGACATTGAAAAAGATGTGCTGGGGGTGGTGGACGGCAAGGAAATTCGCCTCAAGGATATCTGGCCGTCTGATGAAGAGATCGACGCCGTGGTCAAGGCGTCGGTCAAGCCGTCCCAGTTCCGCCAGGTCTATATCCCCATGTTCACCCAGGAAGAGGATCAGGGTCCCAAGGTGACGCCCCTGTACGACTGGCGTGCGCAGAGCACCTATATCCGTCGCCCGCCTTACTGGGAGGGGGCACTGGCGGGCGAGCGCACCCTGCGCGGCATGCGGCCCCTGGCGCTGTTGCCGGACAACATCACCACAGACCACCTCTCCCCTTCCAACGCCATCCTGCCGGGCAGCGCCGCGGGGGAATACCTGGCGAAGATGGGCCTGCCGGAGGAGGACTTCAACTCCTACGCCACCCACCGCGGCGATCACCTGACCGCCCAGCGCGCCACCTTCGCCAACCCCCAGCTGGTCAACGAGATGGCGGTGGTGAACGGCGTGGTGCAGAAGGGGTCCCTCGCCCGCGTCGAGCCGGACGGCAAGGTGATGCGTATGTGGGAAGCCATCGAGACCTACATGGCACGCAAGCAGCCCCTCATCATCGTGGCCGGTGCCGACTACGGTCAGGGCTCGTCCCGGGACTGGGCGGCCAAGGGGGTGCGCCTTGCCGGGGTGGAGGTGATCGCAGCGGAAGGCTTCGAGCGCATTCACCGCACCAACCTCATCGGCATGGGGGTGCTGCCGCTCGAGTTCAAACCGGGCACCACCCGCCTCACGCTGGGCCTCGATGGCACCGAGACCTATGACGTGGTGGGGGAGCGCCAGCCGCGCACTGATCTCACCCTGGTGATCCGCCGTCGCAGCGGCGAAGTGATCCAGGTGCCCATGACCTGCCGCCTCGACACCGCCGAGGAGGTCTCGGTCTATGAGGCGGGCGGCGTGCTGCAACGCTTCGCCCAGGACTTCCTGGCGTCGACCGCGCAAAAGGCCGTGAGCTAAATCGCAACCCCGCTCCGCCCCTTTGAAAAAGGGGAAGGCATAAAGCACCCTCTCCCTTTGAGAGAGGGTTGGGGTGAGGGGAAATCCCCCTCATCCGCCCTTCGGGCACCTTCTCCCAGAGGGAGCAGGATCTATGACTCTTTTCAGGACACTCTCTATGGCCCACATACCACAAGTCAGAATTCCGGCCACCTACCTTCGCGGCGGCACCAGCAAGGGAGTCTTCTTTCGCTTATCTGACCTGCCCGAGCGCTGCCAGCAGCCGGGCCCGGCACGGGATGCCTTCTTCCTGCGGGTCATCGGCAGCCCCGATCCCTACGGCGCCCACATGGACGGCATGGGGGGGGCCACCTCCTCCACAGCCAAGTGCGTGATCCTCTCCAAAAGCCAGCAACCCGATCACGATGTGGACTACCTCTACGGCCAGGTCGCCATCGACAAGGCATTCGTGGACTGGAGCGGCAACTGCGGCAACCTCTCCACCGGCGCCGGGGCCTTCGCCATCCACGCCGGCCTGGTGGACCCGTCCCGCATCCCGGAGCACGGCACCTGCGAGGTGCGGATCTGGCAGGCCAATATCGGCAAGACCATCCTCGCCCACGTGCCGGTGACGAACGGCCAGGTGCAGGAGACAGGCGATTTCGAGCTGGACGGCGTCACTTTCCCCGCCGCCGAGATCGTGCTGGAGTTTCTCGACCCGTCCGACGAGGGTGAGGAGGGCGGCGCCCTCTTCCCCACCGGCAATCTGGTGGACGATCTGGAGGTGCCCGCGTCTGTTGTAAAGAGCGGCGTACTGAAAGCCACCCTGATCAGCGCAGGCATCCCCACGGTGTTCGTCAACGCCGAGGACATCGGTTATGAGGGCACCGAGCTGCGCGAGGCGATCAATACAGATCCGCAAGCGCTCGCCCGTTTCGAGGCGATCCGGGTTGCCGGTGCCCTGCGCATGGGGCTCATCAAGCGCCCCGAAGAGGCGGCCACTCGCCAGCACACCCCGAAAATTGCCTTCGTCGCACCCGCCAAGGATTACCGCACCGCCAGCGGCAAGGAGATTATTGCTGGCGAGATCGATCTGCTGGTGCGGGCCCTCTCCATGGGCAAGCTGCACCACGCCATGATGGGCACCTGCGCCGTGGCCATCGGCACGGCGGCGGCCATTCCCGGCACCCTCGTCAATCTGGCCGCCGGGGGCGGCGAGCGCGAAGCGGTGCGCTTTGGTCACCCCTCCGGCACCCTGAGAGTCGGAGCCCAGGCAGAGCAGGTAGCGGGACAGTGGACGGTCACCAAAGCGGTGATGTCCCGCTCCGCCCGCATCCTGATGGAAGGCTGGGTGCGGGTCCCTGGAGATGCCTTCTAGCCCGCTGCGGCATCACACCGACCAGGCCAGCCAGACGAAAAGAGCCCCAAGGCGACTGCCTCAGGGCTCTTTTTTGGATGTTTCAGGCTGTGAAAATCACATCATCATTGCGGTCTTGCCACACACTCCACCTTTCTTGGCACATTGTGCTTCGCGTCCCCGCCGATGAGCCGCTTGACCTGCCCGGGTGGGCAGCGACCGTCATCCACATAGGCGGTCTCCCCAAGGGGCAGCCTGCCTGGGGGCGGATCCTGACTCAGAAAGGTGACGGGAATGGGCGCAGGCGCAAACCCACTGCACCCCGACATCAGGAGTACGCCGCACCACAGAGCCAGCATGCCTCCCCTCTTTCCTGCAACCGCCATCGCTCACTCCCTGCCTCTGTCGGGGCACCGACCCGGCGCCCCTCGTTTCGGCAGTCTACCCAGGGATGGCGCCGGACCGACACCCGTCTCCGGCGCCGTTGTGACGATTCCAGACACAGGCAAAAATATCGGCTTTCACGGCTTCGACCCGTAGTAGTGGGCCAGCAGGGCATCGGCCTCGTCCACGGGGATCGCCATCTGCGGCCAGCGCGCGGCCTTCTCCTTGATGTCCCGCAGACTCCCCAGCTCCGGGCGCAGTGCGCTGCCGAGGTGGCGGTTCAGGGCATCAAAGCGGGCGATCACCCCCTGTCGGCTGAAGTGCCCGGGCGCCAGATCCAGCCGGTAGCCCTGAAACAGCCACTGGAGTCCCTGATAGACGGCGGGGTGGTAGACGCTGTGATGATCCTCCTCCTCGAAGTAGCGACTGGTGACATGCAGGTTTGCGCCGGGTGCCCCTACTACCCGCCGCGCAAACTGCTGCAGGCGATCCCGGTGAAACGCCGAGCGCCCGAATCCCGGGGTGAAGGGGTTGTTGGCCACCGCCATGAACAGCGAGGAGGCGTGCCTGAGCGGCCCGGTCAACTCCGACGCGATGCGCTCGTAATTGCGGGGATAGTCGAACCAGAGGCTGGCGTCGATGGCGATCACACCCTGGAACTGGCCGCCGTCTTGCGCCTGTGCATCGAGCGCCAGCAGGCCGCCGAGGGAGTGGCCCACCAGCAGGGCCGGCGCCTGGGCCCGAAACCTCTCCTCGATGAGGGGGCGCAGCTCCTCACTCAGATAGCGCAAGAACCGGGGCCCGCCCCCCGTCACGGCATAGCCGGGCCCCGCCGGTGCCCCATTGGGCAAGGTCATGGTGTGGCTCGGGGTGTAATCCCGCATCCGGTCGATGTTGTGGACCGCGACGATGATGAGGGGGGGGATCGCCGGATTGAGCCCGGCCCGCAGGGCCCGGGTGATGCCGACAACCTCCAGCAGACTCTTCTCCCCGTCGAGCAGATAGAGCACGGGGAACCGAGCCCCGGGCTCGCGTTCATATTCCTGGGGCAGAGAGACGCTGTATTGCCGCGTCTCCCCCAGCAGGGCCGAATGGTGGGTGAAGCGCTGGGCGTAGTGGAGCATGTCTGCCTGGGCAGAAGAGAGTGTGATCATGGTGAGCAGCAGGATGATGAGTCTTGTCATTGGATGAACCAGGATTGTGTCGCCAGCCTTGGGGATCCCCCGTAGGGCGGCGCACAGAGACGACAACAGGGCCCGCAGACCCTGCTGTCGTCGGTCGTTACAGCTTGTAGGTGAAGCCTGCCATCAGGTTCGCCGGCTCGCCGTACATGTTGAAGGTGCTGGTGGAGCCGACCCGGTAGAAGTACTCCCGGTCGAGCAGGTTGTAGAGGTTCAGGGTCGCCTGCATCCTGTCGTTGATCTCGTAACGCACCGCCGCATCGAACAGGGCATAGCCCCCCTGATGGGTCTCGACTCCCTTCTGGTTGAAGCCGTAGTCGCTCACCGCCGTCATCCCGGCCCCGAGGTGCAGCCCCTGCACCCAGTCGGCCAAGTGGTAGTCGGTCCAGAGGGAGAGGGCGTGACGGGGGATGGTGTCGAATTTCGGGTTGTGATCCCCGGCCTTCTCCTCGATGTCGGTGAAGGTATAGCCGGCCATCACCATCCAGTTCTGGCTGAGATAGCCGCTCGCCTCCAGCTCCACCCCTTGCGTCTCCACCTTGCCGGTGGCCCAGTAGGTGTTGGTGATGGCAATGCCCTGATCGTCGTAGGCCTGGGCCGCGATGTTGTCGTCCTTCATCAGGAAGAGGGTCGCCCGGGTGTTGAGCAGGCCGTCACGCAGCGAGGACTTGATGCCGGTTTCCCACTGGCTGCCCTCCCGGGGCTTGAGCAGGTTGCCGCTCTCGTCCTGGCTGGTCTGGGGCTTGAACACCTTGGAGTAGCTGGCATACCAGGCGTATGCGTCGCTCAGGTCATAGACGGCCCCCGCGTAGGGGGTGAGCTTGCCGTTGAACGCACTGGACTCGCCGCTCTGGGCTCCGGAACTCAGGGTCGTGCTGACGGCATCCAGATCGTACCAGGAGACGCGGGCCCCGGTGATCACCGCCAGCGGCTCCAGCAGACGCCAGGTCACCTTGCCATACAGACCGAGCTCCGACTGCTCCTCATGGTCATTCTTGGTGTAGCTGTAGTCCGGCTTGGCGACCCGGGTCGGGTCGAAATCGAACACATTGATCTTGCCGAGGTTGCGGTTGGTGTAGGTCTGGATGTCCGACTCGTAGCGCTTGTAGTCGGAGCCCAGCACAAACTCGCTCTTGTGCCCCAACAGATCGAACATCTGGCTGTAGTTGGCATCGAAGGCCATGTTCTTCTGCTGGTTCCCCTGGCCGTTGAACATCAGCCCGGTGTTGCCCGCCGCGTCCACGGGGCCGTTGGTGAAGGTCTGCTCCAGCCGCATGTCGTGATCCATGTAGCGGGCCGAGACCTGACCCACCCCGCCGTTGGCAAAGGCGTGTTGCAGCGAGGCCCCCACATCCGTGGTGTCGGCGTCGAAGAAGTCTTCAGCCGACCCCAGGTAGGTGCTGCGGCCGATGTTGAGCAGGGAGCCGTCCTTGTACGCCGGCAGGCCGTTGGTGGGCAGGATGTCCTTGGTCTGGTGCAGGGCGTAGACGGAGAGGCGGGTGCGATCCGAGAGATCGAACTCCAGGGTGCCGTAGTAGGTACCGTTGTCGTTGTTGTTGTAGTCCACCTGGTTCTTGATGTCGGCGTTGGCCACCACGACGCGGCCGCGCAGGGAACCCTCGTCGTTGAGTGCGCCCCCCATGTCCGCCTCCAGGTAATGCCTGTCCCAGCTGCCATAGCGCGCCGTGACCGAGCCCTTGAAGGCATCGGTCGGACGCTTGAGCACCATGTTGATCACGCCCCCCAGCTCGCTGGTGCTGTTGAAGAGGCCGGAGGGGCCGCGCATGATCTCCACCCGATCCACCGCCGCCAGCGACGGCAGGGTGCCGTACTTGCTCTGCATGGGCGATGGCAGACCGTTGAGGTTCACCTCGTCGTATTCATAGCCGCGGGAGAAGATGGAGGAGCGACCGCTGTCGTTGACCAGGGTGCGCAGACCCGGCGTGTACTTGGCCAGATCGTCCACCGCCACGAAGTTGCGCTCCTCGATGTAGTCGTTGGTCAACACGGTGATCGACTGGGGGATGTCTTTGAGGGCCGCCGGCGTCTTGGTGCCGACGGTGGCCGAGTCGACCCCATAGCCTCCCGTCTCCTCCGACGGCGACATCCCGTAGAGTGGATTGCCATAGACGACCAGGGTTTCGTCCGGCTTGATGTCCGGTGTGTGTGCCCCTGCCGGGGCGGCAACGGTGACGGCCAGAGCGGCAGAGATGGCCAGAGCCAGCGGGCTTCGCGCTTTATCCTTCAAGACAACCATAGTAAGAGTGACCCCAAGATAGAGATGATAATCATTTTCATTTAATTTTCCGGGGGCTAATATATCACTCCATCTTCCGCCGCAGTTTTGCGGTGTGGTCATTTCACTCTTCGACATGGTCAAATTGCACATGACTGACACAGTGGCAAGGGACACCAGCGCACGCCAGCGAGGCCGCTTCACCGGCAGGGTGGAGAACCTGGTGATCCAGGAGGGTCTTCGCTTTCACAACAAGGACATCGTTCACAAGGCAGACTTCGCCACCGAGCGGGAGTTGCCGCCGCAGTTGATCATCGCCATTCCCCTCGAGAGCCGGGCCCTGATGACCTATGGCGCCATTCACAGGCTCAAGGGGTGCCGCTTTCACGAGTCCGACCCCATAGTGGCAACCGCCATCCTCTATACCGAGCCCGACATCGTGCAGGGGGCGGCCAAAGCCCAGGTGCGCAGCCGCAGCATCGTCCTCTCCCTGGACCACACCTGGCTCGCCCACAACCTGGCACAGGCGCATCGCAAGGCTTTCGCACAGACCTTCAGCCGCCATCTGAGCCGCGTCGACTGGATCCTGCCCGCTGCCCTTGGACAGATTGCGGAAGCGCTCAATCTCACCAGCAGCCAGAACGCCTCCGAGATGCTGATGCGCAAGGCCTTTGCCCTCAGTGTCTGGGAGAGCCTGATGACCCACCTCCAGCAGGCCGCCTCCCCCTGCTGCCAACGCCAGAACGAGCAACCGACGCGCCTCAAGATGCTGCTCAGGGATGAAAAAGTGGACGAGATGACCCTGACCGAGATCGCGGCCACCCTCGGCATGAGCGTCTCCACCTTGCAGCGGGCCGCAAAAAAAGAGCTGGGCATGAGCCTGCAGCGCTACCTTCGCCAGCGAAAGCTGCAAGAAGCGCGGGCCAGGCTGGAGGCGCGCAGCCTCTCTCTGCAAGGGGCCGCCGCCCACGCCGGCTATGACCATGTGGCCAATTTCATCACGGCGTTTAGAAAGCAGTTCGGCTTCTCGCCGACGCGGATCGCCAGACAGGGTAAAGAACAGGAGCAGGAGCAGGCGCCCTCTGCAACGCCTTGAGCCTCCTTGTTCATGCGCAATACATCTTTGCTCTGGGATAGTAGGCACCACGCAGGTGGGGTGGCGCTTGAAATCAGCGCTCGTCATCCACACATTCAGTGCATACAATGCGTTAACGAAGCACAACTGGTCGCTTCACCCCGGAAATCAAGAGGACATCAAGATGGATACCCGTTCTATCTACACTGGCACCCAGGGTGCCGTGCGCGACACCAACAAGGTGCTGCGCAACACCTACATGCTGCTCTCCCTCACTCTTGGCTTCTCAGCCGTGGTAGCCGGGGTAGCGACCGTCATGAACATGCCGCCCCTGCACTGGGCCGTGTTCCTCATCGGTGTCTACGGTCTGATGTTCCTGACCGAGAAGAACCGTGACAACGGCATGGGGCTGGTGTTTACCTTCGCCCTGACCGGCCTGCTGGGCTATAGCCTCGGCCCCATCATCAACATGTACATGAACAATGGCGGCGGCGAGATCGTGATGACGGCGCTGGGCGGTACTGCGCTCACCTTCTTCGGCCTGTCTGCCTATGCCCTGACCACCAAGCGGGACCTCTCCTTCCTCGGCGGCATGCTGTTCGTCGGGTTCTGGGTACTGCTGGTAGCCATGGTCGCCAACATCTTCCTGCAGATGAGCGCCCTGAGCCTGGCCCTGTCCGCCATGTTCATGCTCTTCTCCTCCGGCGCCATCCTGCTGACCACCCAGCAGATCGTGCGCGGCGGCGAGACCAACTACATCTCTGCCACCGTCACCCTGTATGTCTCCATCTACAACATCTTCCTGAGCCTGTTGAGCCTGCTTGGCGGCAACCGCAACTGATGGATGCTTGATATGCACAAGACCCCGCTTCGGCGGGGTTTTTATTGGCGCCCATTTCTGTCAGGATAAGTTGCAAATCAAGGATATGAAGCGAAGTGGCCCTGATCCAAATCAGGGCCGTTTCGTTGCCGACGGGTTATGCTGTCGCTTTCGTTTCGCTCAAGGGTTGCCTTCATCCCATGCCCATGGACTTCTCAGGTTTATTGCGCCGTCTGCTGACCGACAGCCACATCGATTTCACCTCGTTCAAGGGTGGTGCCTAGCATGCCGATGGATTTCTCCGGCCTGCTGCGCCGGCTGCTGACAGACAGCCACATCTATTTCGCTCTCAAGGTCCTGCTCGCCATCGCGGGGCTGCTCGCCTTCGCGCTGGCTACCGGTGACATCCAGCTCACCGTGCTGCTCTCCCTCGGGGTGGTGGCCGGCGCCATCGCCGAGACCGACGACAGCCTCTGGGGCCGGGTCAAGAACCTCGCCATGACCCTGCTCTGCTTCCTGTTTGCCTCATTGTGCGTACAGTATCTCTTCCCCACCCCCTGGCTCTTTGCCATCGGGCTCGCGGGCTCCACCTTTATCTTCGTGATGGTGGGTGCCCTCGGCCAACGCTACGCCACCATCAGCTTCGGCTCCCTGCTGATTGCCATCTACACCATGCTGGGGGCCGCCAAGGCGCCGGATCTCTTCTATCAGCCGCTGGCCCTGTGCGCCGGGGCCCTCTGGTACGGCCTGGTGTCCCTGGTCTGGCTCTGGCTGCTGCCCTACAAGACCCTGCACGAGCAACTGGCCCAGAGCTACTTCGCCCTCGCCCGCTACTTGCAGGAGAAATCCCGCTTCTTCCCGGCCGACGAACACGGCGCCCAGGCCATCCGCCACAATCTGGCCCAGCTCAACATCAACCTGGTCAATGCCCTGAACCAGGCCAAGACGGCGCTCAATGCCCGTCTTCATGCCCCCGGCCGCCACGGGGTGGCCCCCGAGCTCGCGGGCCTGCTGCGCCTTTACCTGCTTGCCCTGGAGATCCAGGAGCGGGCCACCTCCAGCCACTACCCTTACAGCAAGCTGGAAGCAGAGCTCAAGCAGGGCATCGTCCTCGACGGCTTCCAGGAGGTGCTGTCACAGCTTGCCGACGCCTGTCAGCAGCTTGGCTACGCCATCCTGGTGCACAAGCCCTACACCCACCACAAACGCATTCACTGGACCCTGGAGGCCCTCGGCGATCAGCTGGAGTTCACCCACCTCAAGCAGCACTACCCCAAGACCCTGCTGACACCGATGAAGTTCCTGCGTCGCAACCTGGCCAGCATCAACCAGTTGCTGCAAAGCGCCGAAGAGCTGCAAAACCCCGCCGCGCCGCCCACCAGCCTGCCTCCCCTGGCACGGCCGGTCGCCCTGCCCTTGCTGGCATTGCTCAGGCAGCACCTGACCCCCAACTCCATGGTGTTTCGCCATGCCCTGCGGCTCTCCCTCGGGCTGGTAGTGGGCTATGGCATTCTGCAGGCGTTTCACCTGGACAAGGGGTACTGGATCCTGCTCACCGTATTGTTCGTCTGCCAGCCGAGCTACAGCGCCACCCGCCGTCGTCTGGTTCAGCGGATGCTCGGCACCTTTGCCGGTATCCTCATCGGCGTGCCCGTGCTCTGGTTCTTCCCCGAGCTGCACCTGCAACTGGGGATCATGGGGCTGGCCGCCTTCCTGTTTTTCACCCAGGTGCGCAGCAACTACAGCGCCGCCGTCTGCTTCATCACCCTCTACGTGCTGATGGCGTTCAACCTGCTGGATGGCATCGGCTTCGCCATCCTGGGACCCCGCCTGCTCGATACCCTGCTCGGCTGCCTGCTCTCCTACGTCCTGGTGGCCTGGCTCTGGCCCGACTGGCAATACAAGCGGTTGCCGACCCTTATCGCCAACTCCCTGTCCGCCAATGCGAAGTACCTCTCGGCGGTACTCGCCAGCCTGCATCGCCAACGGGATGAATCCCTGGACTACCGGGTGGCCCGCAAGTGTGCCCACCTCGCCGACAGCGAGCTGGCCATGGCCTGGCAGAGCATGCTGGTGGAGCCGAGCAAGCGCCGCCGCTTCCTGGATCTCTGCTTTACCCTCACCTGGCGCAACCATGCCCTGCTCTCCTATATCTCGGCGCTCGGGGCCCATCGCGACAAACTCGAGCCCATCGAGGGGCTGGAGGAGATAAGCCGCCACATCAGCCAGACCCTGGAGCAGGCCGCCGGTCACCTGGCGGGGCAGATGCCGACGCCACTCACGGGAGCCTGTCCGGCCATCGCTCCGGAGAGCAGCGAGGAGCAGCTGATGCTGAGCCAGCAGCTCTCCCTCATCAGCCAGTTGGCAGACGAGCTGTTGGTGCTGGCCAACGACGGCCAGCTGCTGACAGGTCAGGGCCGGACATAGCCGCCGGGCCTATCCCGCCCGAGGCAGGCGCCAAGCGCCGCCCCGGTTGCCGGACGGGACGCAAGGCGCTACCATGCCCGCCCCATTGAGATAGCCTTTTCGAGGAAGCGTCATGTCCGAGCCACACCATTTGCAGTTCAACGGCCAACTCATCGAGACCGATGCCCAGGGCTATCTGCGCCACAGCGAGCAATGGAGCGAGGCGCTGGCCTTGGTGCTGGCCGAGAAAGAGGGGATAGTGCTGGAGGATCCCCACTGGGAAGTGGTGCGTTTCGTACGGGCCTTCTATCTGGAGTTCAACACCTCCCCCGCCATCCGCGCCCTGGTCAAGGCGATGGAAAAGCAGTACGGCCCGGAGAAGGGCAACAGCCGCTACCTCTACAAGTTATTCCCGGAAGGCCCCGCCAAGCAGGCCACCAAGATCGCAGGCCTCCCCAAGCCGGTGAAGTGCATCTAGTCCTCCTCGGCAGCCCGATAGCCACACTGCCTCCCCCGTGTTGGACACAAAAAAAGACCGCGCCCATGTTGCCATGAGGCGCGGTTTTTTCATTTCATCGTCCTGTCAGGGGTTGTATGCCACCACGGAGCCGCTCAAGCCCGTCATCTGGCTGATCCGGCTCTGCATGCCCTGCAACTTGGCCTTGGAGACATCCGGCCCGATGAAGACCCGGTTGATCTGCCCCTGCACCGGGGTTCTCGGCGACGTCTGGGCCGAGTAGCCCGCCGCCCTCAGCTTGCTCACCAGGGCATTGACGCTGTCTGCATTCTTGAAGGCGCCAAGCTGCAGGATCCAGCTCCCCTGAGCCGGGGCTGCTGCCGCCGGTGCCGTAGTCGGCTGGGCCATCTTGCTCGCGATGAGATCATCCATGGTCTTGATCTGGCCCGCCTGTGGCTTGGCCTCCACCGGTTTTTGCACCTCTACCGGCTTGGTTGGCACCGGCTTGGGTTTGGGCTGCTCCACCGGTTTCTTGGCGATCACTTCCGGCTTGGGCTCGGGTTTGGGCTGGGGCTTGGGTTGCGCCACGGCCTGTACCGGCTGCTGCTGGGTGATGGGAGCCTGACTGGCTCCCGCTGGATTGGCTCCCCCCTGATTGGCCAGGGTCACGGTATCGCCAATCTCCTCTACCTGCCACTGGGTCGCGGCAGAGGCCTGCTGCTGACTCGCCAGATGCTCGGCCGGCAGGGTGCTCGCCGCCGAGACCTGAAGTGCAGGTTTGGCGGGCTCGAGCTCCGGACGCAGGGGGATCTTGGCGAAGGCCTCGTCCTTCTGCTCCAGCTTGTTACCGTCCATCAGGTCCGGCAGAAAGATGACCACCAGGGCGACCAGGATGACGGTCCCCACCAATCTGTTTTGAAACTTCGAAGCCAAGTTAATTTCCACCCATGTTACTTAGGATCCATTGCAATCTTGCACACTTCGCAAAGAACGCCTCCCCTCACGCCGGCTGGCGAAGCCGGGTCCCTCGCCACCCACTTGGCCTGAAAGGGGATTATCCAGTGCAAAACCCGGCCCGTCGTCACGTTGACGGAGCCAGGGGAGCGAACGGCTCAGACCGAGCCCAGAGCCAGCACGTCGGCGACAGTGTAAAACGAGCCGAACACAATGACCATATCGTCAGGACTCGATGCGGCCAAGGCGGCGCCGTAGGCATCCCCCACGCTGGCAAAGGTGAGCGCCGCGCCCCGGCCGCTGCCAAGGGCCGTCGCTAACTGGTCGGCCGTGGCCGCGCGTGGGCCGTGGAGGCTTGCCAGGAACCACTCGTCAATCAGACCGTCAAGCTCGGCCAGCGACCCCGCCATGTCCTTGTCCTTGAGCATGCCAACCACGGCGCGGCGCTTGCCCTTGCCGGGGAGCTGGCGCAACTGGCTGGCGAGATAGGCGGCAGAGTGGGGATTGTGGGCCACGTCGACGATGACCAACGGCGAGGTTTGCAACTGCTGCATCCGGCCAGCAAGGCGGGCATTGGCCAGGCCGTCGCGGATGGCGGACTCCGCCAATGGCAGACCGAGGGACTCCAGCGCCGCCAGCACGGTGACCGCATTCATCAGCGGCAGGGCTGGTTTGGGCAATCCCGACCAGTGGTGCAGGCCGTGATAATCCCAGTCACCTTCATGCTCGTCACCACGAAAATCGATGCCGACCTGACGCAGGCAGGCGCCGAGGCGCGCCGCTTCGCTTGCGATGGTCGACGGCGGATTGGGCTCCCCGCTGATGGCGGGTTTACCTTTGCGATAGACGCCGGCTTTCTCCACCGCCACCGCCTCCCGGGTATCCCCGAGCCAGTCGCAGTGATCCAGGGCAATGGAGGTGATCAGGGCGACGTCCGATTCCACCACATTGGTGGCATCGAGCCGCCCCCCCAGCCCCACTTCCAGCAAGAGCACATCGGGCGCGGCGCGGCGAAACAGCCACAGACCCGCCAGGGTGGCGAACTCGAAGAAGGTAAGGGCGATGTCGCCCCGGGCGGCTTCTACCTCGGCAAAGGCCGCGCAGTGATCGCCATCGGCCAGCTCCTGGCCATTGACGCGCACGCGCTCGGTAAAGCGCAGCAGATGGGGGGAGGAGTAGACACCGACCCGGTAGCCGGCGGCCATCAGGATGCTGGCAGCCATGGCGCAGGAGGAGCCCTTGCCGTTGGTGCCCGCCACCGTGATCACCTTGAACGGCAGTTCGGTGAGGCCCATGCGGCGGGCAACCGTGCCGACCCGCTCCAGCCCCATGTCGATGTTGGCCGGGTGGATCTGCTCCAAATAAGAAAGCCAGTCGACCAGCGACCGGCTTTGGGATTGTTGCATGTGTGAACTCATCTTCAGTCTTCGATGACCTGAGTGTTCATCAGCTTGGCCAGCAGACCGGCCAGGCGGTTGCGCATTTCGCGCCTGTCGATGATGAGATCGATGGCACCCTTCTCCAGCAGGAACTCGGAGCGCTGGAAGCCTTCCGGCAGTTTCTCGCGCACGGTCTGCTCGATGACGCGAGGGCCGGCAAAGCCGATCAGCGCCTTGGGTTCGCCTACGTTGATGTCACCCAGCATGGCCAGACTCGCGGAGACGCCACCCATGGTGGGGTCGGTCAGCACGGAGATGAAGGGCAGGCCCGCCTTGGTGAGGCGATCTAGGGCCGCACTGGTCTTGGCCATCTGCATCAGGGAGAACAGGGCTTCCTGCATCCGCGCACCACCGGAGGTGGAGAAGCAGACCAGGCCGCGGCCCTCCTTGATGCTCTCCTCGACGGCGCGCACGAAGCGGGCTCCGACCACGGAGGACATGGAGCCCCCGATGAAGGAGAACTCGAATGAACAGGCGACGACCGGTACCCCCTTGAGGGTCCCCTTCATCACCACCAGCGCATCCTTCTCGCCCGTCTCTTTCTGGGCGGCAGACAAACGATCCTTGTAGCGCTTGGAATCCTTGAATTTCAGGATGTCTTGCGGCTCCAGCTCGGCCGCGACTTCGCTGCGTCCCTCGGCGTCGAGGAAGCTCTCGAGACGGGCACGTGCGCTGATGCGCATATGATGGTCACACTTGGGGCACACTTCGAGATTGCGCTCCAGCTCTGCCCGGTAGAGCACCTGTTCGCAAGCAGTACACTTGGTCCACACCCCTTCCGGAATGTTGTGACGACGCGGTGTGGTGATCTTGCTCTTGGGAAGGATCTTCTCAAGCCAGCTCATGGAATTCCTTAATGCATTTGTGCCTGACAAAACACATCGAGCCTTGATTGTTCAATGACTTAACGGCTCGATGGCAATAAACGACGGATCATTAAACCACAAATTTTCGGGCCCAGTTACTAAAAACTGGTCGTACCCGGTGCCGAGTCCGGCAGCCACAGCGGGCCGAGGGGCGGCCGGGGCAACCCGAATTCGGCCGGGTAATCCACATCCACCAGATAGAGGCCGCCCGCCTTGGCGGTCGGGCCCGCCAGGTTGCGATCCTTCGCCGCCAGCACCTCGGCAATCCACTCAACCGGTTGAAGCCCCTGCCCCACCAGCAGCAGGGAGCCGGTGATGTTGCGCACCATGTGATGCAGGAAGGCGTTGGCCTTGATGTCGAGCACGATGTAGGGGCCGGAACGGCTGACACACAGGTGGGTCACATTGCGCCAGGGGGTGTTGGACTGACAGGCGACAGCCCGGAAGGTGCTGAAGTCGTGCTCCCCCAGCAGGCTCTGGCCGGCCTGGTGCATCAGCGTCGCATCGATGGCTTCGTGGTAGTGACTGACGCCACTGCCGAGGATGGCCGGGCGGTAGTTGTGGTTGTAGATGACGTAACGGTAGCGACGGGCGGTGGCGCTGAAGCGGGCATGGAAATGCTCGTCCACCTCCCTGACCCAGCGCACGGCGATGTCAGGGGGCAGGTTGGAGTTGAGCCCCAGGGTCCAGGCGCCTTCTGCGCGGTTCGACTCGGTATCGAAGTGGATCACCTGGCCGGTGGCATGCACCCCCGCATCGGTGCGACCGGCACACTGGATGGAGACGGGGTGGTTGGCGATGCGGCTGAGGGCTTTTTCCAGCTCCTCCTGAACGCTGATCACTTCGCGCTGGCGCTGCCAGCCGAAGTACCGGCTGCCGTCATATTCAATACCAAGGGCAATTCGCATGGGTAACGGTGTCTTCTGATGAAAGGATGCAGTGAAAGAAACGGGGCGGATTATACGCGCTCGGGCTCAAAAGTCCCAGACCGGGCGAGGCCGCGGTGCGGGGCCCCCAAAGAGAGAGGGCAGCCCGCGGGCTGCCCTCTCTGGTGCATGGATGACAAGGGCCTGCCTAGCCCAGGCGCTTGAGCAGCTTCTGCGCCTCGCTGCGCTGGTGCTCGCTGCCCTGGGCCACCGCCTCTTCCAGCAGCTCGCGGGCGCTCTCCTTGTCGTCGATCTCGAGGTAGGCCCGGGCCAGATCCAGCTTGGCCCCCACCCCGCCGTCATCGGCATCCACATCAAAGCCGTTGGACTCCGGCAGCACCTCGGGGAAACCGTCCAGCCCCACATCCAGGGAGAAGCCCTGATAGGGTTCCTGCTCCGTACTGCTGGCATCGGCATCGGCCAGCAGCTTGTCGATTTCAACGAAGTCGCTGTCTTGCACCTGTTCGCGGGGTTTCACCTCCCCCTGATGGGACTCCACCTCGGCGAAGGCATCCTCGAAGTCCGCCAGGGCCAGCTCGCTGGGATCCCACTCGGACGCCGTCGGCTTGGTGGGCTCCAGCCCGAGCTCGGCCAGCATGTCGTCCACATCGTCCTTGCCAAACCCCGTCTCGTCGATGTGCGGCGCCTTGGTGGCAAGCTCATCGTCGGTCGGCTCGCCAAACCCGGTCTCTAGATCGCTCAGATCGAAGTTGGCCAGTGTCTCGTCACGCTGGCTGCGGCTCTCCTCCTGGGCCTGGGCCAGATCCGCTTCCAAATCCGCGTCCAGCTCGGCAAACAGGGCGGCCTGCAGCTCCTCCTCGGTCATGATCTCGTCATGACCACGAGCAGAGGAGGCGGGCTCGTCGGAGAGATCGAGTTCCGGCACCACGGGCAGATCGAAGTCCCCCTCGTGGGCCAGATCCAGCTCGGGCACCAGATCCGGATCCCGGTTCGCCGTCGTCACCGCAGGCTCCACATCAAAAGCGGAGAGCGCCGTCTCGTCATCCCGGAAGATGACATCGGCGGCAGCACTGGCGCCATCTTGCTTCCTGCTCACTTCCGGCTCGTTGAGATCCGGCATGCCATGGAGGGGCTCGTCATCCGCGATGCCCACCGTCATCAGCTGATCGAACTCGCTGCTCTCGTCCCCCATCACCATGGAGGTCGATTCGGACAGGCTCTTCTCCTGCTCTTCCAGCTCGCGGCGCGCGCGGGCCCGCAGCCAGAGCGTGACCAGGGCAAGCACCAGGAGCACCGGCAGCAGGATGATCATGGCGAGATTGAGCGGCGAAGAGAGCAGCTCCATCAGCCAGCTCTGTTTGGGCACCGGCGCCACCACGGGAGGCGTCGGATTGGCCTTGAGTTCCGCCACCTCTTTTTGCAGGGCGGTCTGATCCTGCAACTGCGCCTTGAGGGTCTCCACCTCTTCGGTCAGGGCTTGCAGACGCAGCTTGAGCCTGTGGTTCATCTCGGTGACCTGGCCGAGCTGGGCGTTGGCATCTTCCAGGGCCAGCGCCATCTCGGTTGAGGGTTTGCCCACCGCAGTGGCGGGCAGGGGCGCCGGCGCCGTGCTGACGGCGCTGCTCGCAGCAGCGCTCACCACCACGGGGGTGGAGACAGCCGCCTTGGCGGTCTCCTTCACCTCGGGGGCAGGAGCCGTCGCCTTGGGTGCCGCCGGGATCGGCGCCGCCTTGGGCGGTGTATTCTTGGCCACCACAGCCGGCTTGGCCGGAGCAGGCTTGCTCGCCACCGGCTGGGCGACATGGGATTGCTTGTTGGCCAGGTATTTGGGGCTCAGCCCCTTCCAGCTCGCGTTGTCGCTGTTGAAGCGACGGCGTGCTTCGGCATCCGTGATGCGCCCCGCCTCTGCGGCGGTGGGCAGCAGGATGTGGGAACCCACCAGAATATGGTTGATGTTGCCGTCTGCGAAGCTTCGGGGGTTCTTGTCATAGATGGCCACCATGGTCTGGTAGACGCTTACCCGGTTGGACGGGCGATGCTTGCTCGCCAGACTCCAGAGGGTATCGGTGGGACGCACGGGACCATAACTGCCAGCCGACGCAGCAGGCACCTGACGCACGATGGGCTGGGCTCTGGGCAGGGTGACGGGCGCCACGGGCTGGGCCCAGGGCTCTGGTTGCACCGCGGGGGGCGGTGAGCCATCCGGTCCCTTGAGTTCGACAAAGAAGGGTTCTCGCGCCCCCTCTTCGGCCTGAACCGTGCCCAGAAGCCCCAATGCGAGTAGCGTTGCCAGCGTTATGCGGGAATGTCCCATATTCGTTCCTTCGTATGACGGCCCTATCACATTGAAAAATCTGGATAGTTACCCCAAAACAATCGGCTCAATATAAATCAGGCGCCGGTCTCAAGCCAGCGATCCGACATATTTCGCGCCCGGCGGCGGCCAGAAAGCAGCCCCAGACGCGAACCAGAGTGTAGAAAAAAACCTAGTCCACTGATATCACACGGTATTCCAAAAACCGGAGAGTGGGTTCCCGGTCACATACCGGGGCCAGGGCGCCCACATCAAGGCGGGGTTCCCTCCCCGCCCGGGGCCGACATCCGGCCTCAGAGGTAGTCGCGTACCAGCAGTTCGGCAATCTGCACGCTGTTGGTTGCCGCGCCCTTACGAACGTTATCGGCCACGATCCACATATTGATACCACTCGGATGAGAAATATCCTGGCGCACCCGCCCGACCATCACATCATCCTGGCCGGTGGCATCGCGTACCGGGGTCGGGTAGTCCCCTTCATCATCAAACAGGGTCACCCCCGGGGCATTGCGCAGCAGCTCTTTCACCTGTTCGGCGTCCAGCGGCTGATGCAGCTCCACATGGACCGCCTCGGCGTGACCGTAGAAGACCGGTACCCGCACGCAGGTGGGGTTCACGGCGATGCTGGCATCCCCCAGGATTTTCTGGGTCTCCCACACCATCTTCATCTCTTCCCGGGTGTAGCCGTTGTCGGTGAAGGCATCGATCTGCGGGATCAGGTTGAAGGCGATCTGCTGCGGATAGAGGGTCGGCTCCACCGGACGGCCGTTGAGCAGGTGGGCGGTCTGGCCCGCCAGCTCGCTCACCCCTTCCTTGCCGGAACCGGAGACGGACTGGTAGGTCGCCACGTTGATGCGACTGATGCCTACCTCGTCGTGCAGGGGCTTGAGCGCCACCAGCATCTGGATGGTGGAGCAGTTGGGGTTGGCGATGATGTTGCGGTTGCGAAAATCGGCCAGCGCGTCCGGGTTCACTTCCGGAATGACCAGGGGGATGTCCTCGTCGTAGCGGAAGCAGGAGGTGTTGTCGATGACGATACAGCCGTGCTCGGCGGCGATGGGCGCCCATTTGGCCGAGACCTCGGCACCGGCGGAGAAGAGTGCGATCTCCACCTGGCTCCAGTCAAAGGCCTCCACATCAAGGATGTCGACGTTCTTGCCGCCAAAACGCACCGTGTCCCCAGCGCTGCGACTGGAGGCGAGCGGATAGAGAGTCGCTACCGGGAAGGCGCGCTCCTCCAGGATCTCGATCATGGCCTGACCCACGGCGCCGCTCGCGCCCAATACCGCTACGTTGAATTGCTGACTCACTGTTGTCTCTCCTGTGATGCTGCCCGTCGGGGCCGGGCATGAGGGCCCCGGCTGGCACGTGTATCGGTTTGATGACAGGCCCGCCATGATGCCGGGCCGGGGGGAGGCGCCGCCTGGGCAAGCCCCTCCCCTTGTTGAAATCGGGTTTATTGCTCCGAGACGGCAAAGCCCAGTCGGGCCAGTCTGTCGTCGGCGAAGGGCCCTTTCAGTTGCAGGGCGCCCAATTCGCGCCGCTCGGGGTAGCGCTTGCGCTGCTCATCGAAGCTGCCGGGCAGCCCGATCCGGTTGCGAAAACGGGCGTCGTCCCGGCGCACGTCATAAACAAGGTGGACAAGCTGCTTGATGAGCGCCTGATCCGCCGGCTGCCCCGGCGTCAGCTCGCGCACCTCGGGGGCAGGCAGCAGGGATTGCAGATCCTGGCGCGGGGTGCGCCCCAGTTGCCGGCACAGCGCCTCATAGAGCATCCAGGTGCCACGGGCCTTGCCTTCCAGGCTGTAACCGGCGATGTGCGGGGTGGCCAGCTCGGTATGGGGCACCAGTTCCTTGAGGGGCTCCGGCTCTCCTTCCCACACGTCCATCACCAGCCGCAGGGGATGGGGCCCCTGCTGGCGGACAAGCAGGGCACGGTTGTCCCACACCTCGCCGCGGGATGCGTTGATGAGGATCTGCCCGGCCGGACGCTCGGCGATCTCCTCAGCTCCCAGCAGGTGGAAGGTGGCCTCATCCCCTTCACGAAGATAGGGGACATGGAAGCTGACGATGTCGGCATCCAGGGCAGTGCGGTAATCCACGAAGTCGCCAGCGGCGCCGCTACGGGCCAGGGGCGGGTCGCAGCGCAGCACCTTCATCCCGAGCGCCTCGGCCTTGCCGGCCACGCTCTCGCCGGTGTTGCCGGCACCGATGACGGCGAGGCTCATCTCGCTCAAGGTCAGCTCATGGCGTTCCGCCAGAACCAGCAGGGCGGAGAGCACGTAGTCCCCCACCGACACCTTGTTGCAGCCGGGGGCGCTGAAGAAGGGAATGCCCCGCGCCGCCAGCAGCCCCTGATCGATGTGATCCGTGCCGATGGTGGCCGTGCCGACAAACCCCAGCCTGGGGCAACTCGCCAGGAGCGCTTCGTTGACCCGGGTCACGGAGCGCACCAGCAGCACATCCGCCTCTTGCAGATCCGCGGCCTTTATTTCTCGTCCCGGCAGGGGAACCACTTCACCAAATTCCGCAAACAGCTCCACCGCATGGGGCATATTTTCATCAACGACGATCTTCATCGGCACGCATCTCGTCCACAAGGGCCACAGGCGCGCCATTCTAGCCCAAACGCGGCGGATTTTCAGAGGCTTGTTGGCAGACCTCCCTACGGCCATCTTTCCGCCTTCCGGCCTCAGGTGCGGGCACGATGCCCGGCGGCATCATATGTAACAGCCTGTTGCCCTCGCCCCCTTCGCCTTGACCAGAGCAACCTGACTGGCACAATGACGCCTCTTTTTAGCCGCTCGCGCCACCGAACCGGACCCCTTGATGCCGACTCACGCCTCTTCGTTGCCACGCCGCAAGGTGCTTCATTTCAATGCCCTCCTGCTCCTCCCCCTGCTGCTGCTCGTCTGCCTGCCCTGGCAGCCGTTCATGACCCAGGCCCTGCAATCGGGCTGGCTATGGTGGCCCTACGCTCTCACCCGCATGGTGGACTTGCCGGGGCTGGTCTTCACCATCGCCGCCCTGCTGCTGCTCACAAGACACAAGCTGACGCTGGACGGTCGCGCCCTGCTGGCGCTGGCTGGCGCCCTCTTTGCCGTGCTGGCGAGCGACTGGGTCATCAAGAGCCTCATCAAGCTGCTGACCGAGGAGCCCAGGCCCTACCTCATCTGGCTGGAGAGCCAGGAGCTGATCCCCGCCATCCGCCAGTTCTATGGGGGAAGCCAGGCCCTTCGCAGCGAACAGGTCCACGCCGCGACCCAGTTGCTGGCGCTGCCCGCCTGGCTCGGCCAGCACTGGCAGGCAGAGGTCAACTACGCCTTTCCCTCCGGTCACAGCATCGCCGCCATGAGCCTCGCCCAGTTCTTCGGCCTGATCTGGCTGGCCCGGGCACCCGCCGGGGCCTGGCTGCTGCCACTCTGGGCCATCGGGATCGGCCTCTCGCGCACCCTTATCGGCATGCACTGGCCCCTGGATGTGCTGGCAAGCGCCCTGCTTGGCAGCCTTACCGCCCTCCTGGCCGCCCGCTGGTGGTTGCGCCACTACTGACCTCCAATAAAAAAGGTTCTTCGCGGGATCTTGGGGAAGTGGAAGTTGACAGACAGGGTGCTGGTAAACTGGCTGTCTCCAAACACACCACCACCATCACCCT
>NZ_JBFODJ010000095.1:0-11980 GCF_040908265.1 Aeromonas sp. R5-1 | reverse complement strand
GTAACCGTTCACCGGGACGGTGTTGACAGCACCAACTCCTCCGGGAACGGGTAGTCGGTTTTCTCGATGCAGGACCTGACAACTGCCCTCAGCCACTCCTGCGGGCAGCGGCCCAATCGCTTGGCCGTCTCCACCAACGATAGGATACGCTGCCTGAACTGCTCGCCTCGATGCGACCAGACGCCATAGCTTCCCTTGCGCCACAGCACATAGCCACGCAGCGCCCGCTCCGCTTCATTGTTGGTCAGCGCTATCTCGTCGTTTTCCATAAAACGCCATAGCATCTCATCGTCCTTGAGCAGTAACTGGCAGCGCCCACGGTAGCGCTTGGAACACAGTACACTGCCCCGCTCCAGCTGCCTTCGCCAGCTTTGCCGACATCGCTGCAACCTTCGCTGGTACTGCTCCCGGCTTAAGCAGCCTTGTTCATAGCCATGCCGGGTTCTGAACACCGTGTCAGCCAGCAGTACCAGCCGGGCTCCGATAGGCTGGTTGACGGCGTCGCTACTCTCGGCAATCGCCGCCACGTTGCGCAGCACATGCGCCCAGCACAGTTGGCGCTGGGCGCTGTCGATGAAGCGGTATCCCGCATACTGGTCGGTCACCAGCACCCCATCAAGCTCACTGCCCAGCAACCGCTTCGCTGCCTCCTGACCGCGGCCAAACGCCGTCATGAAGCAGACCGCGACCTTGCTCAGGGCCAGCCACATCCAGCGTCGCTCACCGCCCCGCTGGTGCCGGGTTTCATCGGCATGGATGATGGCGGCAGACTGCACTTGCTGTTTGATGGCTTGGTGGGTCGGGGTGAGCATGGCGCTGACCCGGCCTTGCGCTTCACTGATGGCGCCTCGGCTAAAGCTCAAACCGAAGTGCTGCTTGAGCTGCTGCTGTATCTTGCTGATGCTCTGGTGGAACTGACCACTCTGCAAAGCGATATAGCTCAGCAGATTAGCCCCCATCTGGCTGTGGCTCACCGTATCGGGCAGGGCTGCTTCACTGGTGGTGACGCACCCACGGCAGGTGCCCCGATACAGCTGATGCTCTGTCACCACATAGCTGACCTCGGGCAGGTCAAACACCTGATGAACCCGGTAGGGCTTGTCATGGGACACCACCTGCTCACCACAGCAGGCGCACTGCCGGGCAGGATAGTGTGGTATTGCCGTCAGTCGGTCGTCCTCAGGATGACGTTCACGCCGCTGCCCCTTGTGGCCAGGCTGGGCACCACGAGCCTTGCCGGAAGCGGGGCGCTTGCGCGCAGGCGGGGTCCCCGAGCCATCAGTGGAGGGGGGCTTGGAGGAGTTATTGCTGTTTTGGTTGAGGCGGTCTTCAAGCTCGGCGATGCGCGCCATCAGCTTGTAAATCAGCTCGTTGGCTTGCTCGAGGGTCAGCGGCAGGCCGGGTGGTGGCGTAATGGGTTTGCTCATGACGTGATGGTGCCAAGCTGGCGGGATCAGGCAAGGGGCAACAGTGGATCAAGGGATGATCGTCTCACTTTTTCCTGTCAATGCCATCTGGGTGAACAGTTACGTTTGACCTGCCTTGATAGAAAAATCTTGGCGAAATGAATGAGTTAACAATTAGCTTTTACACTGTAAATACCATGATGGTAAGCAAAGGAATATGACGATGGACAAGATGAAAGATGTGGCACTGCTGGTGGGTCGTGTACTGCTGGCGCTGATGTTCGTGATGGCTGGCTGGGGCAAGATCGGCGGTTACGCCGGTACCCAGGGTTACATGGAAGCCATGGGCGTGCCCGGGTTCATGCTGCCCCTGGTGATCCTGCTGGAGCTGGGTGGCGGTCTTGCCATCATGCTGGGCCTGTTTACCCGCAGCCTCTCCGTGCTGCTGGCCGGTTTCACCCTGATGGCCGCCTTCATCTTCCACTATCAGCCTGCCGAGCAGATGCAGATGCTGATGTTCATGAAGAACGTCTCCGTGGCCGGTGGTTTCCTGGCCCTGGCGGCGGCCGGTGCAGGGGCTTTCAGCCTGGATGCCCGCCTCGGCAAGCACTGGTAATACCCTGACGTTTCAAGTTTTCCAACGCCTTTTGGCCGGTGCCCTGCACCGGCTTTTTTGTGCCTGCTTCCCGGGGATGTCATCTGCGTTACGGCGCGCAGCCCGGAGGCCACAAGTGCCTTTTGCATCTTATCCCCCGATCCCCGACAATCCCGATTCGCGTGCCGTGACGGGAATGCCAGAGAGTGTCCCCCCGCGCACCCCCTCTTCATGAAATTGGCGGGAGTCGTCCATGTTTACCCTCTACCACTCCAATCAGCTGGATCTGCTCAAGGAGCTGCTGGTGAGCCGCATCCGGCAGGCTCCGCTCTCCCACCCCTTCGATCGGGAGCAGATCCTGGTGCAGAGTCCCGGCATGGCCCAGTGGCTCAAGCTGGAGCTGGCCAAGGCGTTCGGCATCGCCGCCAACATCGACTTTCCCCTGCCCGCGAGTTTCATCTGGGAGATGTTCACCCGGGTGCTGGCAGACGTGCCCCGCCAGAGCCCCTACAACAAGGGGGCCATGAGCTGGCACCTGATGACCATTCTGCCCACCCTGCTCGGCAGACCCGCCTTTGCGCCCCTCGCGGCCTATCTGGGGGGCAGTGACGGGGCGGCGCCGGAGCAGGTGCGGCTCTGGCAGCTCTGCCAGAAGGTGGCGGATCTGTTCGACCAGTATCTGGTCTACCGGCCGGACTGGATCGCCCGCTGGGAAGAGGGGGAAGGATTGAGCCAGGAGCTGGCCGGAGTGAGCGGTCAGGATTGGCAGCCCGAGCTCTGGCGCGAGCTGGTGGCCCGCACCCTGGCCCTCAGCCCCAGCGGCTACCACCGCGCCAACCTCTACGAGGCCTTCATCCACGAACTGGAGCGCACCCGGGATCTGCCGGGCAGGCTGCCGCAACGGGTCTTCGTGTTCGGCATCTCGGCCCTGCCGCCCCGCTACGTGGAGGCCCTGCTGGCCCTCGGCAGCCGCCCCGAGGTGGAGGTGCACCTCTTTGTGACCAACCCCTGCCGCTACTACTGGGGGGACTTGCTCGATCGCAAGACCCTGGCGCGCCTCGAAAACAAGCTCAAGCCCGGCACGGATCTCGAGACCCTGCAGGGCCCCGCCAACCCCTTGCTCGCCTCCATGGGCAAGCTGGGGCGTGACTACCTGCACCAGCTGATGGAGCTGGAGGTGCCGCAGATCGAGGCCTTCGTCGACATCGAGGATCGCGACGATGAGGGCAAGGTCACCTTGCTGCGGGCCATCCAGAAAGACGTGCTGGAGCTGGCGGAACGGGGGGCCGGCGAGTTCAGTCTCGATGCCAGCCACCACAAGAGCCCTGTCAGCCTGGATGACGGCACTTTGCAGATCCACGCCTGCCACGGCCCCATGCGGGAGCTCGAGGTGCTGCACGACCGGCTGCTGGCCCTGTTCGAGCAGGATCCCACCCTCACCCCCAAAGACGTGGTGGTGATGATGCCGGACGTCAACAGCTACGGCCCCTACATCCAGGCCGTCTTTGGCAAGGAGGGCGGCAAGGGGCGGAGCGGGGCCCGCGGCCAGATCCCCTTTGCGATCTCCGATCGGGCGGCGAGCCAGGAGAGCCCGCTGCTGCAAAGTTTCCTCGCCCTGCTCAGGCTGCCGAACGCCCGCTTCGGGGCGGGGGAGCTGCTCGCCATCCTGGAGGTGCCCGCCGTGCTGCGCCGCTTCGAGCTGGACGACGACGAGTTCAACGTGCTGCGGCGCTGGGTCCAGGAGACCGGCATCCGCTGGGGGCTGGATGACGACTATCCCGAGCGCTTCGCGCTGCCGCGTCTGTCTGGCAACAGCTGGCTGTTCGGCCTGAGGCGCATGCTGCTGGGTTTTGCCATGGGGGACGGGGAGCCGGTGGCGGGGATCCTGCCCTATGCGGACATCGAGGGGCAGCAGGGGCTGATCCTCGGCAAGCTCGCCTGGTTTATCGATTCGCTCGCGGAATTTCTGCCCCGGCTGCAACAGGCGCAGCCGCTGGCCGAATGGCACGCCTGCCTGCTGGCGCTGCTGGAGCGCTTCTATCTCGCCGACGAGGATGAAGAGCGCCAGCTCCAGCTCATCCGCAGCCAGCTCACCGACTGGCAGGCCCAGCTCGGCGAGGCCCGCTTCGAGCAGTCCATCAGTGCCGACCTCTTGCAGGACTACCTCGGCAGCGTGCTGGGGGAGTCCCGCTCCAGCCAGCGCTTCCTCGCCGGTCAGGTCAACTTCTGCACCCTGATGCCGATGCGCTCCATTCCCTTCCGCCAGGTCTGCCTGCTCGGCATGAACGACGGCGTCTACCCGCGCACCCTGCCCCCCATGGGCTTCGATCTGATGGCGGTGGCCTCGCGGCGCGGGGACCGATCCCGCCGGGATGACGACCGCTACCTCTTCCTCGAGGCGCTCCTCAGTGCCCAGCAGGGGCTCTACATCAGCTATCAGGGGTTCAGCGCCCAGGACAACAGCGAGAAGGTACCCTCCGTGCTGCTGGCGGAGCTCATCGACTACGTGCGCCAGGGCTTCGTGCTGGCGGGGGATGAAGATCTCGACGACGACACCTCGGGCCAGCGGCTGCTCGAACACCTGATCGTGGCGCACCCCCTCACCCCCTACAGCCCGGCCTACTTTTACCCCGAACCCGGCTCCGGTCTCTTCACCTATGCCGCCGACTGGCTGCCGGCCCTGAGCCCGGAGCGGGGGGCCGCCAACTTCCAGAGCGGCGATCTGCCCCTGCCCGCGGAGTGGGGCAGGGAACAGGGGCTGGAGCTGGCGGAGCTGCTGCGCTTCTATCGCCAGCCCGCCAGGTACTTCCTCAACCGCCGCCTCAAGGTGTGGTTCGAGCTGGAGGAGGCGACCATCGAAGACAGCGAGCCCTTCGAGCTGGACGGCCTGCAGCACTATCAGCTCAAGGCGCTGCTGCTGGATGCCCATCTGACCGAAGGGGAGAGCGAGGCCCGTCGCCACCGGCTGCAACTCTCCGGCCTGCTGCCGCAAGGGTGGTTCGGCAGCCTGCTGCTGGAGGAGATCGACGGCGAGATGGGCAAGCTGGCGGCGCGGCTGCGTCCCTGGACGGGGGACAAACAGGCGGTGGAGATCGATATCGCCCTGGCCCAGGGGCAGCTTCAGGGCTGGATAGACACCCAGAAGGGACGAGCGCTGGTGGTCAAACCCGGCAGCTTCAACGGCAAGGATCTGCTGCTGGCCTGGATCCAGCACCTTTGCCTCTCATTGAGCAGCGCCCCCGGCGACACCCTGCTGTTCGATGCCAAACAGAGTCTGCGGCTGCCAAGGCTTGCGGCGGACGAGGCGCGGCCCAGGTTGGCGGCCCTGGTGGCCCTCTGGACCCAGGGGATGAAGCGGCCGCTGCCGTTCTTTCCGAGCACCGCCTGGGAGTGGCTCAAGGGGATCGAGAAGGATCCGGCAAAGCCGGAGGAGGCCGACAAGGCGGCGCTTGCCCGCTTCAACGGCGGCTACATGGTGACGGGAGAGGGGCAGGACGTCTATGTCGCCCGCTGCTTCCCGGAACTCGATGACGAGGTGCTGGCCCAGTTGCAGGGGCTGGCCCGTGAACACCTGACCCCGCTCCATCAGGCGCTGGAGGAGTTGCAATAATGGCTAACCCGCTCAATCCCCTGCGTTTTCCCCTCTATGGCGAGCGGCTGATCGAGGCCTCCGCCGGGACCGGCAAGACCTATACCATCGCGGGCCTCTATCTGCGCCTCTTGCTGGGCCACGGCCCGGTTATCGAAGAAGCAGGCGAGGAGGGGGGAGACGCCGGTCAGCCCTGTGCCCACGAGCGGCCCCTGTCGGTGACCGAGATCCTGGTGGTGACCTTTACCGAGGCGGCCACCGCCGAACTGAGGGGGCGGATCCGCGCCCGCATCCACGAGGCGCGTCTCGCCTTTATGCGCGGTCACAGCACGGACATCCTGCTGGCCCAACTGCTGGTGGAGGTGGAGGATCACGATCTGGCGGCCCGTCGCCTGCTGGCCGCCGAGCGGCAGATGGACGAGGCGGCGGTCTTCACCATCCACGGCTTCTGCCAGCGGATGCTCAGGCAGAACGCCTTCGAGTCGGGCGCCCTCTTTGAAACCGAATTTTTGACCGACGACAGCCGGCTCCGGCTGCAGGCGGTGAGTGACTACTGGCGCGCCGAGTTCTATCCGGTGGATCAGCCCCTGGCCCGGGCGGTGCGAAGGCTCTGGCCGAGCCCCGCCGCCCTGCTGCGGGAGATGGGGAGCTGGCTCGACAACGACGAGCTGGAGATCCGCCCGGTGGCGGGGGACGAGACCCTGGCGGCGCGGCACAGTGTCGCCATGGCCCGCATCGGGGCGGTGAAAGCCGGGTGGCTGGCGCAGACGGACGAGATCCGCCGCCAGACCGAGGGGCAGATCAGCCGTTACACCGGCAAGAACTACGAGGGCTGGCTTGCCAAGATTGGCGACTGGGCGCAGGACGAGACCAGCGGCTACGTCCTGCCCAAGGAGCTGGAGCGCTTCGGCCAGCAGGCGCTGGAGGAGAACCTCAAGAAGGGGGGAACGGTGCCCACCCTGCCGCTCTTTGGCGAGATAGACGCCCTGCTGGCGAGCCGACCCGGCATCCGGGATCTCGTCTTGCAGCGGGCGGCCAGGGTGGTGCGCAGCCGAATGCAGGAGAGCAAGCGCCAGGCCCATCAGCTCTCCTTCGACGATCTGCTGCGGGATCTCGACGGGGCGCTCGGCTCGGGCCTGGGGGAGCGGCTGTGCGAGCGCATCCGCGCCACCTACCGGGTCGCCATGATCGATGAATTCCAGGATACCGACCCCCAGCAGTACCGCATCTTCCATCGCCTTTACGGCGGTCACCAGGACACGGCGCTCCTGATGATCGGCGACCCCAAGCAGGCCATCTACGGCTTTCGTGGCGCCGACATCTTCACCTACATCCAGGCGCGGCGAAATGTGAGCGCCCACTACACCCTCGGGCGCAACTGGCGCTCAAGCCGCGCCCTGGTGGCGGCGGTCAACGGCCTGTTCGAGCGGGCGAAGGATCCCTTCATCTACGAGGCGGACATCCCCTTCCTGCCGGTGGAGGCGCAGGGCAAGAGCCGGGCGCTGCTGATCGAGGGGCAGACCGCCCCCGTGCTGCACTGCTGGCAGCTCACCGGTCAGCCCACCTTCAACAAGGGGGAGTACCAGAGCAGGATGGCCCGCGCCACGGCGGCGGAGATCCATCGCCTGCTCACGCTGGCCCGGGAGGGCAAGGCGATGCTCGGCAGCGAGCCGGTCAGGGCCGGGGATATCGCCGTGCTGGTGCGCACCGGCGCCGAGGGCAAGCTGGTGCAACAGGAGCTGGCGCGCCTTGCCATCGCCTCCGTCTATCTGTCGAACCGCGAGAGCGTGCTGGCCCAGGTGGAGGCGCGGGAGATCCTGCTGATCCTGCACGCCTGCCAGAACCCGAGCGATGAGCGAAGCCTTAGGGCGGCGCTCGCCACCGGCCTGTTCGATCTCGATGCCAGGGCCCTGGACGCGCTGGCCTCCGACGAGCGAGCCTGGGAGAGCGCGGTGCAGGAGTTCATGGGATACCGCGCGGTCTGGCATCGCCACGGGGTGCTGGCCATGCTGCGGGCCCTGATGCACGGGCGCAACCTCGCCGCTTCCCTGCTGGCGAGCCCCTACGGGGAGCGGCGGCTGACCAACTTCCTCCATCTCGGCGAGCTGCTGCAACAGGCGAGCGGCGAGCTGGACGGGGAGTACGCTCTGCTGCGCTGGCTCGGGGAGGCGGTGAGCCAGCCCAACGGCCAGGACGGGGAGCAGATACTTCGCCTGGAGTCCGAGCGCAAGCTGGTGCAGATCGTCACCATCCACAAATCCAAGGGGCTGGAGTACCCGCTGGTCTTCCTGCCGTTCATTTGCAGCCACCGCGCCGCCGACACCCCCCTGTTCCACGAAACGGGGGAGGCGGGCAATCGCACCGTGCTCGATCTCACCGGCGCCGAGGAGTCTCTGGCCGAGGCCGACAAGGAGCGCCTCGCCGAAGACTTGCGCCTGCTCTACGTGGCCCTGACCCGGGGGGTCTATGCCACCTGGCTCGGGCTGGCGCCGGTGCGCTCCGGGGCGGGCAAGTCGGAGAAGACCGACCTGCACCGCACCGCCATCGGCTACCTGCTGCAAAAGGGGGAGGAGGGGGACGCCGGGACACTGGCGACTGCCCTCACCGACCTGGCCCAGGCCCTGCCAGGGGTGGCCGTCGGTGAGCCCTCGCTCACCCGCCCGGCCCCGCTGCCCGCCGAGGCGGAGAAGCCGGGGGAGCCCACCGTGCGCACGTTCCAGGGGCAGCTTGAGCGGGACTGGTGGATCAGCTCCTACTCCGGGCTCGCGGCCCAGGGCAACGGCCACGGCAAGGGGGTGCTGGCCAACCCCGGCTTCGACGACGAGGTGGCCACCGAGGCAGCCGTCACCGTGCAGGAAGAGGAGGCGCCCGCCCCTTCCATCTTCACCTTCCCCAAGGGGGCGCGTCCCGGCACCCTGCTCCACAGCCTGTTCGAGACCATCGACTTCGAGCATGCGGGGGGTGAGTCGCTGGCACAGCACATCGCCGCCCTGCTGGCCCAGGAGGGGTTCGACGAAGGCTGGGCCCCCGTGCTGCAACAGCAGGTGGAGGCGGTGCTGGATACCCCCCTTGAGACCGGCCTTGGGGATCCGGTGCGGCTGCGGGATCTGGCCCCCGAGCGCAAACAGGTGGAGCTGGAGTTCTTCCTGCCCATGGGGCGGGTGACGGCACCGGCGCTGACCGCACTCTGCCAGCAGCACGACCCCCTGTCGCGGGACGGCAAGCCGCTCGGTTTTGCCACCGTGCAGGGGATGCTCAAGGGCTTTATCGACCTGGTGTTCGAGTGGCAGGGGCGCTGGTATCTGCTCGACTACAAATCGAACCACCTTGGCATGAGCCCCGCCGATTACGGCCGCCCGGCCCTGGAGCGGGCCATGGTCGAGCATCGCTACGATCTGCAATACCAGCTCTATTCGCTGGCCCTGCATCGGCTGCTCGCCTTGCGGCTGCCGGGCTACGATTTCGACCGGCATTTTGGCGGGGTCTTCTATCTCTTCCTGCGCGGCATGCCCCAGGGGGGCATTTTCCATGCCCGGCCCAGCCGGGAACTGGTGCTGGGGCTGGACGAGTTGTTTAGTAAAGGTGTGACATCTGACGATCATCGTTTAGAGAAATCGAACAAGGCAGAGGCATGAGGGGCGAGATGAAGGGCGAAACCATGATAGAGCGGCTGAAAGCCTTGGCGCTGGCGGGGCGCATCCGCCAGCTTGACCTGCAATTTGCCAGGCTGGTGGCCGACCTTGGCGGCAGCCCCGAGCTGGTGCTGGGGGCCGCGCTCGCCTGCCATGAGCTGGGGCGCGGCCATGTCTGCCTGCCGCTGGCGATGCTCGCTCAGGGCGGTGACGGGCAGGGATCCTCGCGCCCCTTCGGGCTGGATCCGGATCAGAGCCGGGATCTGCTGGCGGATCTCGCGGATCCCGCGAGCTGGCCCGCCCTCTTTGCGGCCAGCCCCCTGGTGGGGAGCGAACAGGAGGAGGGAGAGGCCCCCCGCTGGCCCCTGCGGCTCTGGGGTGATCGCCTCTACCTCACCCGCTACCACGACTTTGAGCTGGGGGTGGCCCGCCACCTTAGCGCCTTGAGTGAACGGGCCGAATGGCCGGAGATTGCCCCGGCCCTGTCACGCCTCTTTGCCCGCGACTACGGCCTGGTGTTCGGGGCCCTGCTCAAGGCCCGCCTCGCGCCGGATTTCTCCGTCCGCCACTTTGTGGAGAAGTACCTGGATCTGGTCTTCCCCCACGAGGTGGAGTGGCCCGCCGTGGAGACCCAGCTAAAGAGCGCCCAGGCAGCCAGCGAGCTGGAGCGGCTGGATACCCTGGTGCCCGAGGCGCTCTGCTGCAACGGCCAGAAGCTGGCGGCGGCCACGGCGGCGGCGCGCCCCTTCGCGGTCATCTCCGGCGGCCCCGGCACCGGCAAGACCACTACGGTGGCCAAGCTCCTCGCCATCCTGGTGGAGACCGGCCTGCAAGGGGGCAAGGCCCCGGCGATCCGTCTGGTGGCCCCCACCGGCAAGGCGGCGGCGCGCCTGACCGAGAGTATCGGCGCGGCCCTGCAGGCGCTGGACTTGCCCCCCGAGTGGGTGGAGGCCATCCCCACCGAGGCGGGCACCCTGCACCGGCTGCTCGGGGTGATCCCCGGGCGCAGCCAGTTCCGCCATCACAGAGGCAACCCGCTGCACCTCGACCTGCTGGTGGTGGACGAGGCCTCCATGGTGGACCTGCCCATGATGGCGCGCCTGCTGGACGCGCTGCCCGCCCACGCCCGCCTGATCCTGCTCGGTGACAAGGATCAGCTCGCCTCGGTGGAGGCGGGGGCCGTGCTCGGGGATATCTGCAGCTTTATCGAACAGGGCATCAGCCCGGCGCAGGCACACTGGCTCTCCCGCCAGACCGGCTATCGCCTGCAAGGCACGCCAGCGGGGGCCAGCGTGCGCGACAGCCTCTGTTTGCTTTCCAAGAGCTGGCGCTTTGACCAGCATTCGGGCATCGGCCAGCTGGCGCGGGCCTGCAACGGCGGCGATGCCGCCGCGGTGGAGGCGGTCTGGGGCGCGGGATTTGGCGACATCAGCCTGCATCCCTGGGCGGGGGAGGCCTATGACGCCCTGATTGCCCAGGGGGTCGCCGGTTACGGCAGCTACCTTAAGGCGGCCCGGGCCGGCGAGGATCCGGCGGCGGTGTTCAAGGCGTTCAACGGCTTCCAGATCCTCTGCGCCCTGCGGGACGGCCCCTTCGGGGTGACGGGGCTCAACGAGCGGCTCGAACTGGCCCTCGCCAAGGCAGGGCTGATCGCCCGCGACGGCGACTGGTATGCGGGCCGCCCGGTGATGGTGGTGCGCAACGACCACGGGGTGGGCCTCTACAACGGCGACATGGGGCTCTGCCTGCCCGATGACACCGGGCGGCTCAAGGTATGGTTCGAGCAGCCGGACGGCACCCTGCGGGCCCTGCTGCCCAGCCGCTTGCCCCCCCATGAGACGGTCTACGCCATGACCATCCACAAATCCCAGGGGTCGGAGTTTGCCCATACCGTGCTGGTGCTGCCCGACAGCCCCAGCCCGCTCCTGACCCGCGAGCTGGTCTACACCGGCATCACCCGCGCCAAGGCCCGCCTCGACCTCTACGGCGATCGCGCCCTGCTGGCACAGGCTGTGCGGAAAAAGACCGAGCGTTATTCCGGATTGGCACAGAGGTTGGGGGAGTGATTGATGGCGGCGGCGAGAGGTTTTACTACCCGATAATGCCTTGCTAATGATTGCTCGCTTTTCATTAAAGGGCATATACACACGCCAGTCAGCCATAGGAATGACGGATATCTGTGGCGACTGCGTCAGTGAATCTGGATTGGATGAGGGCATGATGGAACTGGTGCGATTGATGAATGCCACTAGGTGGGAAGAAATCCGGCTCGGTATGTATGCGCTGGGAGCTCTCTCTCCCAGGTGGCGTGTGCGGGACCTGCACAGCCGGTATCTATCTGATTGGGATGGGGAATGGTTCTATCACTTTAAAGTGGGTGGCTACGAGCATATCGAGTGGCTGGAAATAGAAACCACGTCGCCTGAGCAGACCTCAGCCGTGCAGGAGGTGTTGCTACAGGTGCGGGTGCCCGGAGAGCGGATCGGGAATGTATTTCGGGTCTACGGCTATGCACCGCTCGGTAAACCGATGGACTACTTGGAGTTAACCAGCATTTGAACACCGATGCGGGAGCCCTGATGACTCGAGGGATATGGAAAAAGACCGAACATTATTCTAAATTGGCGGGGAGGTCGGGATAATACATAGAGCAGTAATTTTAGCCTAAATAGCTGTTCCGAATAGTAGATCACCGGAGGAAGGGAACTCAGTCCAGTTTGTGCGATCTGATTAGTCGCTAAACAAAACAAGCCACACC
>NZ_JBFODJ010000094.1:0-17787 GCF_040908265.1 Aeromonas sp. R5-1 | reverse complement strand
GCAATGCTGTTCACTTAAGCGGAGCCGCATTGCGATTTACCGGAAAACGGGTCTTTGATATCTTCACCGCCCTGGGTCTCGATGGCCTGGGGCGTTTTTCTATGAACATGACGCCTATGCAGCCCCGCAACTCCGCCAACCTCCGTGGCGTATGGGCTGGCGATAACGCGCCCGCCATCACTGCCATCTGGTTCGCGATGAACTGACAGGCAAACTTAAAGCTCACCTCATTGGGCGCTCGCTGATGGGCTACGGCGGCCTGGCTGGCCTCCCGCCTGACCAGATTGTATCCAAGCAGCAATCCCCACAGCTCCTGATAGACCAAGTCCACTTTCTTGCTTCTCAGCGTGATGGCGTTGTGCTGCATCGCGCTTTTGATATCCCGGTATCCCAGCTCGATTTCCCAGCGCTCGTGGTACAGGGTCGCCACCTGAGCTGCGCTGAATCGCGCCACGGGCAGGGAGGTAAAGACCGTTTTCTCCTTGCCTGCCACCTCATAGGTCACTGCGCGAACTTGCCAGTGTGTCGGCAACGCCGGGTTTTTCTTGCGAGCCTGAGGCGAGACCGTCATTTGCAACAGACGGTCACCGTCGCCATAGCGCTCAAGTTCCGTGTATACCAGCCCGTTGCGTTCCGGGATGAGCCAGTGACGGTCGGTGTCTTCGGCCTGAATACGCAGCAACAGGTCGGCACCGAAGAAGCCTTTATCCAGCAGGGTCACTGACTTGTCCGGCAATGAGTGAATGAACTCGCTGGCCAGGGGGATTTCCCCTTTGCGGTACGGGCTGATGGCCGCGTTGGCAATGACATGCGAGCGGACATTCATGAGCGTGACCAACCGCAGCATCGGGTAGGGTGTCTGCCGGTTGGTTGAGGTGTTACCCGAGCCGAAATGTGCTCTGAGTTCAGGCATATCCTGGGTTCGGAACAGGGCCCCATCGATGGCAAAGACCTGTAAACCGTGCCAATGGTCTTCAGGATAACGTTCCCGCCCCCACACATCGGCGCACTGTTTGAACAGCCACTCGAGCGGCTGTTTGCCGAGTCGCTGACGGGCCTGAGACAGGGCACTGTCCGCGAGCAAGGCATCATTGGCCAACCCTTCTGCACAGATGTTGAGGCGCCGAGCGACCTCGGAGATAGGCTCATTGCGGAAAAAGGCCATCCCCACGACGAGCCACAAGACCATATCAGAAGGTAAGCGGCGTCGGCGGATAGTGGCCTTTTCAGACAAGGCGGCAGCGGCAGTAATCCATTCGTCGGGAATATGGTCGGCAAAAATGGCCAGCCGAGCCAGCATGTCGCCAGATGCCTCAACAACATCGTTCAGATCGTTTGCAATAGACATAAAAAAATCCGGAACCAGTGATTGGTTCCGGATTGTCCTACAGCAGAAGGATCGGTCAATGGATCCTTAACTGATCAGCATTGCGCCGTATCGGCGGGCTTTTTCATTTTCCGGCATCAGCGGCGCCGCTTGCTGCTTCCCAGCAGGGAGCCGAGCACCCCGCGCATCAGCTGGCGTCCCACCTCGTTGCCGAGGGTGCGGGCCACGCTCTTGGCGGCGGTCTGCACCACCCCGTCATGCTGGCCACCACGGGGGCCGGTGCGACCGAACAGGATGCCATTCAAGGCATCCAGCAGACCGCCGCCCTGGTCGGTCTGTGGGGAAGCGGTCTCGTCACCGGCGGCGGGCGATGTCTCTTGAAGTCGCTCGAACGCGGACTCCCTGTCCTCCTGGGTGTCGTATCTGCCGTAGAGCAATGAGCCCTGAATAAGCGCCTGGCGCTCGGCCGCGCTCAGGGGGCCGATGCGGCTGGCCGGGGGCGCGATGAAGGCGCGCTCCACCACGCTGGGCCGCCCCTTCTCGTCGAGCAGGGAGATGAGCGCCTCCCCGACCCCCAGTTCAGTGATGGCTCCGGCGGCGTCGAAGGCCGGGTTGGCCCGCAGGGTGTTGGCGGCGATGCGTACCGCCTTCTGATCGCTCGGGGTGAAGGCGCGCAGGGCGTGCTGCACCCGGTTGCCAAGCTGCCCCAGCACGCTGTCGGGGATGTCGGCCGGACTCTGGGTTACAAAATAGACGCCCACCCCCTTGGAGCGGATGAGGCGCACCACCAGCTCAATTTTCTCCAGCAGCGCCCTGGGCGCATCCTTGAACAGCAGATGGGCCTCGTCGAAGAAGAACACCAGCACGGGCTTTTCCGGATCCCCTATCTCGGGCAACTGTTCGAACAGCTCGGAGAGCAGCCAGAGCAGGAAGCAGGCATAGAGGCGGCTGGACTGGGTGAGCTTGCCGGCGGCCAGCACATTGATATGGCCGTGGCCCGCCCCGTCGGTCTGCATCAGATCCTGGATGTCCAGCATGGGCTCGCCGAAGAAATGATCGCCGCCCGCGCTCTCCAGGGTGAGGAGGTTGCGCAGGATGGCGCCGATGGAGGCGGTCGACACATTGCCGTAGCGGGTGGTGAGAGTCTTGGCGTGCTCCCCCGCAAACTGCACCATGGCCCGCAGGTCTTTCAGATCGAGCAGCAGCAACCCCTCGTCGTCCGCCACCTTGAACACCAGCTCCAGCACCCCGCTCTGGGTGTCGTTGAGGCCGAGCAGGCGTGCAAGCAACAGAGGCCCCATGTCGGAGACGGTGGCCCGCACCGGGTGGCCCTCTTCGGCGAAGAGATCCCAGAACAGGGTGGGGCTGGCGGCAAAGTCGGGTGCCTGAAGGCCGAGCTGTGCCAGACGGGCATCCAGCTTGGCAGAGGGGGTGCCGGCGGCGCCCAGGCCGCTCAGATCCCCTTTCACGTCGGCCAGAAAGACCGGCACGCCGAGGCGGGAAAACCCCTCCGCTAGCACCTGCAGGGTGACTGTCTTGCCGGTGCCGGTGGCCCCGGTGATGAGGCCGTGGCGATTGGCCATGGCGGGGAGCAGGGAGAGGGGGTGGCCATTGGCATGGGCCAGCGTGAGCGGTTCGGCCATGGTGGGCTCCTTGTTTCGAATGGGGGTCGAAAAACAACGGGTTACAAGGAGTGTGGTGGCAGAGGCAGACGATGGCAAGGCACGCCGCCCGAGACAAGGACTGCGTGCTGGCAACCTAGCGGGGGCGGGTCAGCTTGCCCAGTTGCAACAGCAGCAGGGTGAGCAAGGCGCCGGCGGCGGCGCTCAGCACCGCCAGCAGCAGGCTGCCGAGCAGGAAGGGGGGCACCAGGGTGGCTGCCTCCTGCTCCAGCCAGTGCAGGGACCAGGTGAGATGGAAGGGGGCTGGCGTCTCGTTCAGCACCAGGCAACCGGTACGATAGGCGTAGAGGTACATGAAGGGGAGCGTCAGCGGGTTGTTGAACCAGACCGCCAAGAGGGCCAGCGGCAGGTTGAAGCTGAACGCCAGCACCAGGGCGACGGCCACCAGGGAGTGCATGGGCATGGGGACCCAGCTGGCGAACAGCCCGGCCGCCACGGCGCCACAGAGGGCCCGCGTTCCCCCTTGCCAGAGGGCGGGGGTCAGCAGTCGCTCGCCAAAGAGGGCGAACCACTTCTGTTGGCGCAGGGTATCGGGGTCAATCTTGAAGCGGGCCAACCAGCGATTCAGCATGGGCGCGCCACCTTGCGTTTTTGCCACTGGCGCACCGTGCTCAGGCGCCAGCCCGCGCGAACCAGGACATAGCCGACGAGGGCGCTCAGCAGGGCAAGCACCAGGGAGCCCAGCAAGAGCGGCGGGGCCACCGTCTCGAACACCGACACCAGCCAGGCCCAGGTGAAGGTGATCTCGATGTGCTGGGAGGGTTGCCCCAGCAACTGGCAGCCCACCAGATAGGCGCCATAAAACAGCGGTGGCATGGTCAGGGGGTTGGAGAGCCAGACCAGGGCCACCGAGAGGGGCAGGTTGACCCGGCAGGCGATGGCGCCGCCAGCGGCCAGCAGCATCTGGCAGGGGAGGGGAACCCAGGCCATGAAGAGGCCGACCGCACAGGCACCGGCGGCGGAGCGCCGGTTGAGATGCCAGAGGTTGGCATCCAGCAGCAGCTTGCCAAAGAGTCGCAAGTGCTTGTGTTCCTTGAGGGTCGCCGGGTCGGGTAGCCAGCGCTGTATGATTCGTTTGGGCATGTTCTGAACCTTGCTAAATACTTGCTCCATGGATCTGCGTCTGTTGTCGTTTGCCCTGGGGGCAAGCTCCTCACTGCTTTGGCCATGGCTGCCTTCATGGGAATGGGGTGGCCTGATGCTGCTGCTCGCGCTTCCTCTCGCCGGTGGTCGTTGCTGGCGGCTGCTGTTTCTGCTGCTCGGCATCCTCTGGATGCAGGTGAATTTGCACTACCGGCTTGCCTGGCTGGATCAACTTGGCAAAAAAACGAGCCACATCATAACCGCACACGTGCAAAGTACGGAGTCTTCGGGAGAGAAAGAGGGGGATAAATTTGCGCGCCTGCTGCTGCGCCTCGACACCCTGGACGATCGCCCCCTCATCGTGCCACCCCTGGTGCGGGTCAATGCCTATCAGGTGTTGCCGCCGTTGCCTGCCAGCAGCCGCGTCACCTTGGTGACCTCTCTCAAGCCGGCCCATGGCCTGGCCAACGAAGCGGGGATGGATGGGCGGCGCCTGCTCCTTGGCAAGGGGATCACCGCCACCGGCAACCTGCGCCGGGTCATCGCCCTGGATGCCGTGCCCCCGGGTGTGCGCGATCGCTGGCTGGCGGCGGCGAGTCGCTCCTGGGAGGGGATGGCGCAGGCCCCCCTGCTGGCGGCCCTCACCTTCGGGGAACAGGGGGGGATCACGGATGCCCAGTGGGAACTCTTTCGCGGCAGCGGCCTGACCCACATCATCGCCATCTCGGGCCAGCATATTGCTCTGGTAGCGGTGCTCGGCTGGTGGCTCGGGCGGCTGTTCGGGCTGCGCGGGGCTATCTGCGTGTCACTCCTGTTCGCGGCCACCTACAGCTGGCTGGCGGGGTTTGCGGTGGCCACCGAGCGTGCCCTCATCATGGTGCTGGTGTGGAGCCTGCTGCGCTGGCTAAAGCGGGACTGGCCGAGCCACCGGATTTGGCTGTGGGCCTTTGTGGTGCTGACATTGTGGGACCCTTTCGCCCTCTATTCGGCGGGGTTCTGGCTCTCTTTTCTGGCGGTGGCCCTGCTGTTGCTGGCGAGTCTGTTGCACGATCGCCCCGGCATGGTGCGGCTGCAACTTCTGCTGCTGCTCGGATTGCTGCCCCTGCAACTGCTGCTGTTCGAGGGGATGGCGCCCCTGGCGTTTCTGCTCAATCTGCTGGCACTGCCGTTGTTCTGCCTTGTCATCATTCCCCTGGCGCTCATCGGCGTGCTGGTGGCGCCCCTCTCCACGTTGCTGGCCCACGGCCTGCTCTGGGTCTCCGCCTTTGGCCTGGAGTGGATGCTGTGGGGGCTCACGCAGCTGGCGGATCGCCTGCAGCTCTGGTGGCCGGTGCCCGGCTGGCTGATGCCCGCCAGCGCCCTGCTGATCCTGCTGTGGACGGGATGGCACCTGCCGGGAGGGCGCACCCTGGGGGGGCCGGTGGCGGCGGCCCTGCTGCTCGCCCTCTGGCCTGCTCCCGCTTCCTGGCAGGTGCGGGTGCTGGACGTGGGGCAGGGGCTATCGGTGCTCGTCACCCGGGGCGAGCGGGCCATCCTGTTTGATACCGGGGATCGCTACCCAGGGGGCTACAACATGGCGGATGCGGCCATCCTGCCCCTGCTCAACCGGCTCGGCATCCGGGTGATCGACACCCTGATCATCAGCCACAGAGACAGGGATCACGCGGGCAACCGGCAGGCCCTGCTGCAGAGCATGGCGGTGCGCCGGGAGCTCTCCTCTTTTCCCTTTACACCGGCTACCCAGGCCTGCCGCCGAGGTCAGCAGTGGCATTGGCAGGGACTGGATGTACGGGTGCTTTGGCCCCTGGCAGCCGGGGCGGGGCGCAACAACGACAGTTGCGTGGTGCAGCTGGACGACGGGCGTCATCGGCTGCTGCTGAGCGGCGACATCGAGCAGCAGGCGGAGCGCCGCCTGCTGGCGCTGGAGGAGGGTGAGGGCGCGGGGCTGGCCAGCACCCTGCTGGTGAGCCCGCACCATGGCAGTCGCACCTCCTCCACGGCCCCCTTCGTGGCGGCGGTGAAACCTGCCTTCGTGGTGCACAGCGCAGGCTTCATGAACCAGTGGGGCTTTCCCCGCCCCGAGGTGGTGGCGCGATACCAGGGGGCGCGGCAGTGGGTCACGGGGGAGGCGGGCGCTATCCTGATCGAGCCGGGGGACGCGGGGCTCAGGATCCGGGCCGAGCGGGAGCAGGGGCCCTGGTACCGGCGTGGCGGCCCCTGGTGGCAGCCGCAGGTATGGGGAAGTGAGTGAGGATCCGGTGAGCCTGCCCGGCAAGGGGCGGCCTTCATTTGTGACTCGGGTTGTAGCCATCGCGCCAGCGGCGCTTGGTGTAGCTCCAAGGTTTGGCTAGAATAGCCCGTCATTTCCCTTATTAACGGCTATTCATGCAACAAGAAACCTCACAAGAGAGCTGGACCGTCTTCAAGCGCCTGCTCGGTTATGTCCGGGATCGCAAGCTGGGTCTGGTGGGCGGCATCATTGGCATGCTGGGTTACGCGGCCGTGGATACCACCTTCGTCTACTCCATCAAACCGCTCATCGATCAGGGGCTCAACGGCAACGACAGCAGCGTGCTCAAGTGGATGCCCTTCTTCGTCCTCGGCATCGTGGCTCTGCGCGGCTGCGCCGCCTTCCTCTCCAACTACTGCATGGCCTGGGTCGGCAACCACGTGGTGATGCGCCTGCAGCAGCAGGTGTTCAGCCACCTGATGGCCATGCCCATGAGCTTCTTCGACCGCCAGAACACCGGCAACCTGCTCTCCAAGGTGACCTATGACGCCGGTCAGGTGTCGTCCGCCGCGAGCTCGACTCTGGTCTCCTTGGTGCGGGAAGGGGCCACCGTCATCGGCCTGCTGGGCCTGATGTTCTGGCACTCCTGGCAGTTGTCGGTGATCTTCCTGGTGGTGGGGCCCCTGGTCGGGATCCTCATCAGCATCATCAGCCGACGTTTTCGCAAGATAAGCCGCCACATCCAGCAGGCGGTGGGTGACATCACCACCTCCACCGAGCAGATGCTCAAGGGGCACAAAGAGGTGCTGATGTTCGGGGGCCAGGAGGTGGAGGACAAGCGCTTCTACCAGGTGAGCAACCGGATGCGCCAGCAGACCATGAAGATGGTCGCCGCCGACGCCATCGGCAGCCCCATCGTCCAGATGGTGGCCTCCGTGGCCCTTGCGGTCTTCCTCTATGTCGCCACCATCGACAGCGTCAAGGCGACCCTGACCGCGGGCACCTTCACCGTCATGGTCACCTCCATGATGATGCTGCTCAAGCCGCTGAAAAGCCTGACCGACGTGAACAACCAGTTCCAGCGCGGCATCACCGCCTGCCAGAGCCTGTTCGGTCTGCTGGACTCCACCCCGGAGCAGGACACCGGCACGCGCACTCTGGAACGTGCCCGAGGTGAAATCGAGTTTCGCAACGTCACCTTCACCTACCCGACCAAGGAGACACCGGCGCTGCGCAACATCAGCTTCAAGGTGGAGGCGGGCAAATCGGTGGCCCTGGTGGGTCGTTCCGGCTCCGGCAAGAGCACCATCGCGAGCCTTCTGACCCGCTTCTATGACATCGAAGAGGGGGAAATTCTGCTGGATGGCGTCAACATCCGCGAATACCGCCTGAGCGAGCTGCGCAAGCAGTACGCCCTGGTCTCCCAGCACGTGCACCTCTTCAACGACTCCGTGGCCAACAACATCGCCTACGCGGCGGAAGAGAAGTACAGCCGCGACGAGATCAAGCAGGCGGCCCGCATCGCCCATGCGGACGACTTCGTCAGCAAGATGCCGGAAGGCTATGACACCGTCATCGGCGAGAACGGCGCCTCCCTCTCCGGCGGCCAGCGCCAGCGCATCGCAATCGCCCGCGCCCTGCTGCGGGACTCCCCGGTGTTGCTGCTGGACGAAGCCACCTCGGCCCTGGACACCGAGTCCGAGCGCCACATCCAGGCGGCCATCGACGAGCTGTGCAAGGCGCGCACTTCCCTCGTGATCGCCCACCGCCTCTCCACCATCGAGAAGGCGGACGAGATCCTGGTGATCGACGAGGGACACATCGTCGAGCGCGGCAACCACCAAACCCTGATGGACATGCATGGTACTTATGCCCAGCTGCGGGCCATTCAGTTTGGTAATACAGCCACGGGTAACAAGGGCTGATGCTGGCCAGACTCTGGTACGGGAACAGCCTCTGGCGCTGGGGGCTGGCCCCCTTCGCCCTGCTGTTTGCCCTGATTAGCGGCGTCCGCCGTCTGGGGTATCGCCGAGGCTGGTTCAGCGCCTATCGGGCCACCCTGCCGGTGGTGGTGGTGGGCAATCTCTCGGTGGGGGGCAACGGCAAAACCCCGGTGGTGGTTTGGCTGGTGGAACAACTCCAGGCCCGGGGCTGGCGCCCCGGCGTGGTCAGCCGCGGCTATGGCGGCAAGGCGCCCCATTACCCCTATCGACTGGATGAGAGCAGCACCCCGGCCGAGGCCGGGGATGAGCCCGTGCTCATCGCAAGGCGCTGCGGCTGCCCCGTGGCGGTGGCCCCCAGACGGGCCGATGCGGTGCGGTTGCTGGAGCAAGGCGGTGAGGTGGACATCATCGTCACCGACGACGGCCTGCAGCACTATGCCCTGGCCCGTGACATCGAACTGGTTGTGGTGGACGGGGCGCGGCGCTTTGGCAATGGCTGTCTGCTGCCCATGGGGCCGCTGCGCGAGCCCACGACGCGCCTCAAGCGGGTGGACGCCATCATCTGCAACGGCGGCGAACCCGCCCGTGGCGAGTACGGCATGCGCCTGGTGCCGGATACCCTGCGCCGGGTGTGCGACGATGCGCCTCTCACGGCCCCCCTCTCGGGGCCGGTGGATGCCCTGGCGGGCATTGGCCATCCCCCCCGTTTCTTCGCCACCCTGACCGCCCTTGGTTACGAGCTGGTGCAGAGCGTCGGCTACGGGGATCACCAGGCGTTCGACGCCGCCGAGCTGCTGGCCCGCTTCGGCCAGCGCCCCTTGCTGATGACCGAGAAGGATGCGGTCAAGTGCCGCCCCTTCGCCCCGGACAACTGGTGGTATCTGCCGGTCAGCGCCGAGCTGCCCGATGCCCTGGGGGAGGCGCTGCTGCGCACCCTGGGCCCGCAGCCCGGGGGGGACAAGCACCAGGCGCCCTGACGGGCGCCACCGGATTGGAACAGACGGCCAGCGCCCGGACTCGGGGGCTGGCCCTGCACATTGACATGCCAGGCAAGATCGCCTGTGGGAAATCGTTAAAGGAGTTTCGTTGTGGCACTGGATATTAAACTGCTCGACATCATCGCCTGCCCGGTCTGCAAGGGGAAACTGCACTATCAAGCGCACGCCGAGGGCCCTCAGGAGCTCATCTGCCGTTTCGACAGACTGGCCTATCCCCTGGAGGAGGGGATCCCGGTGCTGCTGGAGAACCGGGCCCGTCACCTGGCGCTGGAAGAGCTGAAGCCATGAGTTTCGTCGTCGTCATTCCTGCCCGTTACGCCTCCACCCGGCTGCCGGGCAAGCCGCTGGCCGACATTCATGGCAAGCCCATGGTGCAGCACGTGGTGGAGAAGGCCCTGCAATCGGGCGCCGATCGGGTGATCGTCGCCACCGATGACGAGCGGGTGCAGCAGGCTCTGGCTCCCTTTGCCGCCGCTGCCGGGTTCGAGGTGTGCATGACCTCACCGGATCACCAGTCCGGCACCGAGCGTCTGGCCGAGGTGTGCCGTCACTACGGCTTTGCCGCCGACACCATCATCGTCAATGTGCAGGGGGACGAGCCCCTCATTCCTCCCGTCATCATCCGCCAGGTGGCGGACAACCTGGCCGCGGCCAGCGCGCCCATGGCGACGCTGTCGGTGCCGATCAGGGATGCCGAAGAGGCGTTCAATCCCAATGCCGTCAAGGTGGTGACCGACCGGGAGGGGTATGCCCTCTATTTCAGTCGCGCCAGCATCCCCTGGGATCGGGACCGCTTTGCGGCCAGCGATCGCGTTGCGGGGAGCCGCGAGCAGATTGGCGATCACTACCAGCGCCACATCGGCATCTACGCCTATCGCGCAGGCTTCATCCAGCGTTATGTGGACTGGGCACCGAGCGTGCTCGAGCAGGTCGAAGCCCTGGAGCAGCTACGGGTGCTCTGGTACGGGGAGAAGATCCACGTGGCCCAGGCGCTGCAAGCCCCGCCGGTGGGGGTGGACACCCAGGCCGATCTCGACAAGGTGCGAGCGCTGCTGGCCGGTTGAGGCTGGCGGAACGGCTTTGATGCAGCACGGCGCCCCAGGGCGCCGTTTTTTAATTGATTCTTTGTATAATAATTTGATTTAAAACGGATTTTACGAGCAATTTCAAACTTTTCCCGCCCATGGTTTGCCAAATCATCGAGTTTGGTTATGATGCAAGACGCCGTGTTAACCCTAACTGGCATATAACGAGATAAAAACGGGGTGTTTGGGTGATTAATGTATTCCTGGTCGATGATCATGAGTTGGTGCGTACAGGGATAAGACGCATTTTGGAAGACGTCCGCGGGATCAAGGTGGTGGGCGAGGCGCAGAGCGGGGAAACCGCGGTGGCCTTCTGTCGGCAACATCACCCCGATGTGATCCTGATGGACATGAACATGCCGGGCATCGGCGGTCTGGAAGCGACCCGCAAGATCCTGCGGATCCGCCCCGATGTACGCATCATAGTGCTGACCATTCATTCAGAAAATCCGTTCCCCACCAAGGTGATGCAGGCGGGCGCCGCCGGGTACCTCACCAAGGGGGCCGCGCCGGACGAGATGATCCACGCCATTCGCCTGGTTCACTCCGGTCAGCGCTACATCTCCCCGGAGATCGCCCAGCAGATGGCCCTGAGCCAGTTCGCCTCCGCCGACGAGAACCCCTTCAAGTCCCTCTCCGAGCGGGAGCTGCAGATCATGATGATGATCACCAAGGGGCAGAAGGTGACCGACATCTCCGAGCAACTCAACCTGAGCCCGAAGACGGTCAACAGCTACCGCTACCGCCTGTTCAGCAAGCTGGGGATCAACGGTGACGTGGAGCTGACCCATCTGGCCATTCGTTATGGCATGCTGGATGCCGATACCCTGTAACGGGGGCGTGTGGACACCAAAGGCGGCACCGGCCGCCTTTTGCTTTTGTCTGGCTGTGGGCAGTATGCTCTCCCCGTCTTTTTGCATTCATCCGTTGAGTCGAGTTGCCGATGACCCTCTCTCCCGAGCCCCATTTTGACAGCAAGGCATTCCTGAGTGCCGTCACCCACCAGAGCGGTGTCTACCGCATGTACGACAGCGGCGGCACCGTCATCTACGTGGGCAAGGCCAAGGATCTCAAGAAACGGCTCGCCTCCTACTTTCGGGCAAATGTCGACAGCATCAAGACCCGCACCCTGGTGCGCCAGATTGCCGATGTGCAGGTAACGGTCACCCACACCGAGACCGAGGCGCTGATCCTCGAGCACAACCTCATCAAGCAGTACCAGCCCCGCTACAACGTGCTGCTGCGGGATGACAAGTCCTACCCCTGGATCATCATCACCGACCATCGGCACCCGCGCATCGGCGTCCATCGCGGCGCCCGCAAGGTGAAGGGGGAGTATTTCGGCCCTTACCCCTCCGGCGGCGCGGTACGCGAGAGCCTGCACCTGATGCAGAAGATCTTCCCGGTGCGCCAGTGCGAGGATGCGGTCTATGCCAACCGTACCCGCCCCTGCCTGCTCTACCAGCTCAAGCGCTGCGCCGGCCCCTGCGTGGCGGGGCTGGTGAGCGAGGCCGAGTATGCCCAGCAGGTGGCGCTGGCCAAGCTGTTCCTCGCGGGCAAGAACCAGCAGGTGATCGGCGAACTGGTGGGCAAGATGGAGTCCGCCAGCGGCGATCTGCGCTTCGAGGAGGCGGCCCGCTACCGGGATCAGATCCAGGCCCTGCGCCGGGTCACCGAGCAGCAGTCGGTGAGCGGCAACGTGCTGGACGAGCTCGACGTGGTGGGGGTGGCCTTCGAGCAGGGGACCGCCTGCATCCACGTGCTCTTCATCCGCCAGGGCAAGGTGCTGGGATCGCGCAGCTACTTCCCGAAAGTGCCGGCCGATACCCCGCTTGACGAGGTGGTGCAATCCTTCCTGCTGCAGTTCTATCTGTCGGGGCAGGGGGGACGGCAGATCCCGAGCGAGGTGCTGCTGGACGTGGCGCTGGAGGATGAGAGCGTCATCGCCGACACCCTGAGCCAGACCGCCGGCTACAAGGTGCGGGTGGTGAGCCGGACGCGCAGCGAACGGGCCCGCTTCATCAAGCTTGCCTCCATCAACGCCCAGACCGCGCTGCGCTCGCGCCTCGCCCACAAGAGCACCATCACCGCCCGTTACGATCAGTTGGAGGAGCTGCTGGAGCTCGAGACCCCCATCGCCCGCATGGAGTGCTTCGATATCTCCCACACCATGGGGGAGCGCACCGTGGCCTCCTGCGTGGTGTTCAACCGGGAGGGGCCGCTCTCCTCGGAATACCGCCGCTTCAACATCGACGGTATCACTGGCGGGGATGACTATGCCGCCATGGAGCAGGCGCTGGAGCGCCGCTTTGGCAAGCAGCAGGAGCCGGACAAGGTGCCGGATGTGCTGTTCATCGACGGCGGTCTCGGCCAGTTGCGCCGCGCGGAGGAGATCCTGGCGCGCCAGTTGGAGTTTCTCGGCGGCAAATACCCGCTGCTGGTGGGTATCGCCAAGGGGGTGACCCGCAAGGCGGGGTTGGAGACCCTGATCCTGGGGGACAGCCACGAAGAGCTGCATTTGCCGGCGGACATGCCCGCCTTGCACCTCATCCAGCACATTCGCGACGAATCCCACCGCTTTGCCATCACGGGCCACCGGGCCAGGCGGGCAAAGGCCCGCACCACCAGTACCCTGGAGGACATTCCCGGGGTGGGGCCGAAACGGCGGCAGGCGCTGCTCAAATACTTGGGGGGTTTGCAGGAGGTGAAAAAAGCCGGGGTGGACGAGCTCGCCAAGGTGCCCGGCATCAGCCAGGAGCTGGCCCAGTCCATCCACGACGCATTGCACTCGCTCTAGCGCTGCCTTTGGTGTGAAGGTGGTCACGCCAGGGGGCATCAGGGCGTGCCGCCTGCGCACAAGAGCCGTGACGCAGGGGGCTCCCAAATGCCATAATGACCGGCATCCTGAGGTTATTGATGGATTAATGGACCAAGGCGGGCGCCAGTTCGGTTGCATCCGCGATCGGCTTGGGGCTACCATGTAGCGGCATACAAGAAGTGGCTGAAAATAATGACAAATATTCCTAACCTGCTGACGTTCTTTCGGATTTTGCTCATCCCCGTCTTCGTCATCCTGTTCTACCTTCCCTATCAGTGGTCCTACATGGCGGCGGCCATCGTCTTCATCCTGGCGGCCGCAACCGACTGGTTTGACGGCTATCTTGCCCGCAAGCTGAACCAGTCCACCGCCTTTGGCGCCTTCCTCGATCCGGTGGCCGACAAGATCATGGTGGCGGCGGCCCTGGTGGTCATCGTCGAGCACTACAACACCGTCTGGGTCACCATCCCCGCCATGACCATGATTGGCCGGGAGATCATCATCTCCGCCCTGCGTGAATGGATGGCCGAGCTTGGCAAGCGCTCCTCGGTGGCGGTCAGCTGGATTGGCAAATGGAAGACCATGATCCAGATGGTGTCGCTCACCGGCCTCATCTGGCAATACGACATCTGGATGGTGTGGCTCGCCTATGTGCTGCTCTACGTGGCCACCGTGCTCACCTTCTGGTCCATGTTCCAGTACATGAAGGCTGCCTGGGGCGATCTCAGCTACCACTCCCGGTTCTAGTCCAAACGGGAAGATGGCCGTTTCTCTGCCACTGGCGCCGAGAAACGGCCATGAGCGCCAAAAGTGTGGGACAAGGGTAAAAAACACCCGAACGATCAGCGTATTAAATGTTTTTGGTTGACTGGGCGGGGAACATCGCTAGAATGCGTTCTCACAGTCAGGCAGTCAGCCAGACCGATGCGGGAATAGCTCAGTTGGTAGAGCACGACCTTGCCAAGGTCGGGGTCGCGAGTTCGAGTCTCGTTTCCCGCTCCAAATTCAGACAATAGAGAGTTTCTCTCTTTTGCATGGCGCGTTAGCAAAGCGGTTATGCAGCGGATTGCAAATCCGTTTAGTCCGGTTCGACTCCGGAACGTGCCTCCATATTGACAAGCCCGCACGCGGACTTGATACCGATTGCGGTGCCTGAGTGGTGAAATCGGTAGACACAAGGGATTTAAAATCCCTCGACGTTCGCGTCGTGCCGGTTCGATTCCGGCCTCAGGCACCATTAAAATTGAAGAAAAAAGCCTTACAGATTAAACAGATACGACGCTTCATTGCGTCGTTTTTGTTTTACCCCCCCCAGAATTTCTTTCCCACTTTTGCTGAATTGGCCATTTCCTGTCCAGGTGACTTGTTGCTCCCTGTGATTTGCTGTAATCGGCTGGCTGAGTGCTCCGACATAGGCAAGCAGATGTGTCTTGATACTGCGCCGAGGTTGTCTAGGGATGGTCTTTGGTACTGAAGCTAGCGCGGCTTGTTATGGCGCCTGGGCCGCGCGTTTCGTTGGCCAGCAAACAGATTTGAATCCTATGGTTGTATTCATTTTCCCGGGCTGGTCTTGTGGACAAGTTCGGCAATCCAGTCAGCAAATGCACGCACGGCAGGAGACAGAAAACGCTGATGGGGATAAAGCAATGTGACTGGCACCGATGGCGGTTGCCAATCTGCTAGCACCTCGATGAGCCTTCCTGCCTGCAGGTGCTCCAGTACAACATTCTCGGCAAGCTGGATGAGGCCAAAGCCATCGAGGCACATCTTGATATAAAGCCCCGTGTCATTGACGGCTGCGGTGCCGCTCACAGTAACCGATAGAGTCTCTTTACCGCGGACAAAGCGCATTTCGTTTGCATGCCTGGCGAGGCCCGAAAAGTAGTGGACCGCCTGGTGCACAGACAGTTCTTCAGGGGACTGGGGAACACCGTTTTCGTGAAGGTATTCAGGCGAGGCGCAGGTTACCCACCGAAACCGGCCAAGGGGACGAGCAACAAGGGTGGAGTTATTCAGCTCTCCTGTTCTGATCACGCAGTCCACACCTTCCTGAACAAGATCAACCTGCCGGTCACTCACACCTATCATCAGGTAGATATCTGGATAACGTTGGTGAAAGTCACTGAGATTCTGCATGACGATGGAATGTGCTATCCCGCTCGGCATATCAACCCGCAAACGCCCCTGTGGCCGCTTGATAGCCTCCGTCAGGCTGGACTCGGCATGTTCAATCAATGAGAGTATTTCCCTGCACTGGCCAAGATACTGCAGGCCTTCAGGGGTGAGGTTCACCCGCCTCGTTGTTCTGTTCAGCAGGCGCACCTGCAGGTATTTTTCGAGGTTTTTAATCGTACTGCTGACTGTCGAGGAAGGCAGTGAGAGGGTCTCTGCTGCCTGCACGAAGCTTCCGGTCTCAGCAACCCGCATAAAGATCTGCATAGCCTGAATACGATCCACAGCCCTTCTCCCTTGAGACGATAACTCTACCGATAGTTCCCATGATTATTCGAAGATCATGAATTATGAAAACAGTTTGGTCATCTTTTTCAGGGTAATAGAGTGCCGTATCTTTTTGCCATTGGCTAGAAAAGAGGCTCTTGAAATGACCGGATACGTTAGAAATATTGTTAATAATCAAGATGTAATACCAGATTCAATCTTGATCAAGGGGGCCACGATCCTCAGCATGGATGAGAGCGTGGGTAACATTGAACGTGGAGACATTCTGATCAGTGGATCAACCATTACGGCCATAGGCAAGAATCTGGAGGCAAATGGTGCCCGTATCATCAATGCTACGAACATGATCGCCATGCCGGGGATGGTGGATTCTCATCGCCACTCCTGGGAGGGACAACTGCGCCGCATCAATCCGAATGCCACTTGTCTGGAAGACTACAGCAACGCCACGCACTTCTCTTTCGCCAAGTACTATCGCCCTGCCGATATGTATATCGGCAACCTGCTGACGGCACTGGGCTGCATTGATGCAGGCATCACCACCGTCATTGACAATTCCCATAACAGCCGCACCGCAGCCCATTCGGACGCCGCCGTCGAGGCCCTGCTGGATGCAGGGATCCGTGCCATACACGCCTCCGGCGCACCGGTATCGGGGGAATGGGACAAGGCTCATTGGCCGGGTAACTGGCAACGCCTGCAAGAGAAATATTTCAAGGACAACCCAGAGAGCCTGGTTTCCCTTGCTGTCATGGCCCAGCTGGAGCCTGCATTGTGGGCCGAGGCTCGCAGGCTGGGACTGCCGATCGTCACTGAATTCTTTGGTTCTTTTATGGCGTCTGAGCTGGAGTCACTGCATCGGCGCGGTCTGCTCGGCCCGGACAATATTTTCAATCACTGTACGTCACTGCCAGATGAGGGATGGAAGATCCTGCGAGAAGCCGGTGTCCGGGTGAATGTCTGCCCGCGCTCCGATGCGCACTATGGCATCGAGGACGGTATGTTTGCCATCCAGGCGGCGCAGCGTCATGGCATCAACCCTGGCCTCAGCGTCGACAATGAAACCTCTTACAGCACTGATATGTTTATGGAAATGCGCGTGGCATTTTACCTGCAACGGGTGATGGGCATGCATCAGCAGCACTGCTGCGGCTCCGACCACTCGCTGACCACGCTGCCGGCTGCCCAACTTCTCAAATCGGCGACTGTCGATGGTGCTGCCTGTGCAGGGCTGCTGGACAAGGTAGGGAGCCTGACGCCAGGAAAACAGGCGGATCTCATTCTGATCAATGTTGGCGATATCAACCTCTACCCGTCCGGCAATGCCTTTGGCACCGTGGTGCATGCGACAGAGCGCAGCAACATTGATACCGTCATTATTGGCGGGCGCATCGTCAAGCAGCATGGCAAGGTGCTTGGCGTAGACAGCACGCGCCTTCGCGCCGCCATTGATGAGTCCCGTGAGCATCTGTTTGCCGCCGCCGGGTATGAGCCTGACATTTTTGCTGACGCCTTCCTGCCGCTGGCACAGGCACACTGACAGGTATGCAACCCATGAGCACACTGTATTACGTCATCGCTTTTGCCGCAGGTCTCGGGATCACGCTGCAGACAACTCTGAATAGCCAGCTGGCACGAGGACTCGGGGGCGATTCGGTCACCGCCGCATTGTTCTCCTTCGCGGCCGGTGCATTCAGCCTCGGGGTCTTCTCGCTGCTGCGTGGCGGATTATTCACCTCGCTTGCGGCCATTCCATCACAGCCTCTGTGGAGTCTGGCTGGCGGCCTGATCGGTGCTTGCGCGCTGTTCAGCTATGTCGTGCTCGCACCGAAAATCGGGTTGTCAGCCCTGCTTGGGTTGGCCATCGTCGGACAGTTGCTCTCATCCCAGGTCATCGACCATTTCGGTCTGCTTGGCACCATCCAGCGTCCGGTATCTTTGATAAAGCTGGGTGGAATGTTGGTCATGCTGACCGGGCTCGTCATCATGTTGTTCGGTGATCGGTTAGCTGAGCGCCTTATGCACTGATGAAGCGGCCTTCTGATGTTTTGACCTTCACGAACGTCAGCCCCGGGGCAGGCGTTCTGCTGATGGGGTTTGCATCCCGGCTCAGTTCCATGACCTGAATAGGGGGACACAAAGAGGCTCGCCTGACCTGGTC
>NZ_JBFODJ010000093.1:0-57351 GCF_040908265.1 Aeromonas sp. R5-1 | reverse complement strand
AAATGATTTCGATGGGTCGTTAGCTCAGTCGGTAGAGCAGTTGACTTTTAATCAATTGGTCGCTGGTTCGAATCCAGCACGACCCACCATCATTTAAGCCTTGTCCCAGGTCGTTTAGCTCAGCTGGGAGAGCACCTCCCTTACAAGGAGGGGGTCACTGGTTCGAGCCCAGTAACGACCACCATATTGAAAAGCCCGCAGCGATGCGGGCTTTTTCGTTTCCGTCTCTCATCAGGTTCGCAGTCGATCCAGCTCGCTTGCCAGGGTGGTGGCCGCCTGTTCCAGTGCCTCGCTCAGGCGCTGGCTGGCATTGGCCTCTTGTCCCAGGGTGGTGGCGGCGTCGCCGATGCGCATCAGGTTCTGGTTGATGGTGTCGCTCACGGCACTCTGCTGCTCGGCGGCGGTCGCCACCTGGCTGATGTGATCATGGATCTGCTGGATCTGGGTGACCACCTGATTGAGTGCCTCGAAGGCCTGCTCCGTGCCTTCAACCGTGCTCACCGAGCGGGCGATCCCCGTGCTCATCAACTGCTGGCTGCTGGTGACCTCGGTTTGCAGGCTGCCGATGAGCTGGCCTATCTCGTCGGTGGATGAGCGGGTCTTGTTGGCCAGCGCCCTCACCTCGTCCGCCACGACGGCAAAACCCCTGCCCATGTCGCCGGCCCGCGCCGCCTCGATGGCTGCGTTGAGGGCCAGCAGGTTGGTCTGTTCGGCAATGGCCCGGATCACATCGAGAATATGGCTGATATTGGTGCTGCGCTGGGCGACCTGGGCGACCGCCTTGTCGGCCTGATGCATGTCCTCGACCAGGGTATGGATCTCGTTGCGGGCCCTGCTCAAGGTCTGCTGGGCCGTGCTGACATGGTGGGTCGCCGCTTCAGACTCCTGCGCCGCCTGTTCCGCATAGCCCGCCACACTGACTGCCGTGGTGCTCATCTCGTGCATGGCGCTGACCACGCTCTCCAGCTCCAGGCTCTGATCATCCAGGCTGCTGCGCATGGCATCGGCCGTCTGTTTCATGCCCCTGGCCTGCTGATGCACCTGTTGCCCTATCTGCTTGCTGCCCTGCACCATGGCCCTCAGCTTGCCGAGGAAGGCATTGAGATGCCTGCCCAGCTCGATGAGCTCCTGGTGGGTGTCGATACGCATCTGCTGGGTCAGGTCGCCTTCATTGCTGGCGAGGTGGGAGACGTGGCGGCTGATGAGGGAGAGGGGCGCCGTGATGGTCTGGATGAACCAGACAAGCAGGCCCAGGGCCACCAGGGTGATGACAACGATGGCAACCAGCTGCTGCTGCTGGGTAGCCTGCAACAGGCTGCCGAGCTGCTGGCTGATGGTGTTGGCCTGGCTGAGGGCGAGGGCCTTGGGCACCTTGATCATCAGCCACCACTGGTTGTCGGCGGCCTCGATCCGTATGGGCTGCTGCAGGATGAAATCGCTGTCGGTATCGGCGGGGTGTCCATTCGGGGCAACCAGTCCAGCCTCTGTCAGGGGGCGACCCAGTTTGTCCGAATGGCGGTTGCTGCCGACGATGAAGCCCGTCTTGCTGACCAGGGTGACCTCGGCCTGGTTGTCATAGAGGCTCTTGCCAAGGTGCTCGGCCAGTTGCTGAAAGATGGGCAGGTTCATGTCGACCCCGGTGATCCCGGCAAACTTGCCATCCTTGAGGACGGGCACCGTCAGGCTGGTCATCAGCATCTTCTGGCCAGGGCTTATCTCGTAGAGGTAGGGTTCCATCAGGCAGGGGCGACGAGTCTCGCGACCGCAGAGATACCACTCGCTGTTGCGAATGCCGAATTCATTGCGCGAGGTGTCGAACTTGGCGTCACTGGTGTCGGCATCTATGGTCTGCTGCGCGATGTTTCCGTTCTGTTCCCGGGTGAAGTAGACCTCGAGACTGCCCTTGCCGACAACCGAATGGCTGGCGCCTGTCTGCCAGTCGGCGTCCTGTCCGTCGTAACCGTTGGGTTCGAACTGGGCGTAGATGGAGCTGATCCCGTTTGCCTGGCGCAGGCGGCTGCCAAGCAGCAGCTCCACTTGTGGGCGACTCAGCCGCTGGTCCGGCTGGGCCATGCTTCCTTCAAGCTGCGCCGCCATGCCGAGCGGTATCTGATAGGCCTGCTGCAACTGGTCTTCGATCTGTACGGCATACCGCTCTGCCTGGAATTGCAGGGAACGGGAAACCTCCTGCTCCAGGGCGCCACGGGTCTGCGCCATGATGTCATCACGCAGGCCGTTCAGCGAGGAGGACTGTATCCATGTCATGGCGACGCCACTGGCGAGAAAAAGTCCCAGCGTGAGCAATAACAACTTGGTCTTGAGCGAACGTTGTTTCATTCGACAACTCCTTTTGGCAAGAATGACAACGATATGGTCGGAGCGGGTCCTGACAGTTGTACTGTACTGGATTTGTTGATGGGTTTGTGCACGGCTTCTGGTTATAATTTTGGCCTTCCCGAGCGTTGATGGAACAGTCGCAATGAGCAATGCACTGAGCAGTATTCCGCCGGTAGTCGAGATGGACTACCCCTTCCCGGCCAAACCACAGCCCCTGACTCCCGAGCAGAAGGCGACCCTGATCGCCGAGATCAAGGTGCTGCTGCAGGCGCGCCAGGCCGTGCTGGTTGCCCATTACTACACGGATCCCGAGATCCAGGCCCTGGCAGAAGCCACCGGTGGCTTCGTGGGTGACTCCCTGGAGATGGCCCGCTTCGGTCGCGACCATGCGGCCCAGACCCTGATCGTGGCCGGTGTGCGCTTCATGGGAGAGACCTCCAAGATCCTGAGCCCCCACAAGCGGGTGCTGATGCCGACGCTGGAGGCCGAGTGCTCGCTTGATCTGGGTTGTCCCATCGACCAGTTCTCCGCCTTCTGCGATGCCCACCCCGATCACATCGTGGTGGTCTATGCCAATACCTCGGCAGCGGTGAAAGCACGGGCCGACTGGGTGGTCACCTCCAGCATTGCGTTGGAGATCGTCGAACATCTGGACAGTCAGGGTCACAAGATCATCTGGGGCCCGGACCGCCACCTCGGCGCCTACATCGAGAAGAAGACGGGGGCCGAGATGCTGCGCTGGCAGGGGCACTGCATCGTGCACGACGAGTTCAAGGCCAAGGCGCTGCGCGAGCTCAAGGCCCAGAACCCGGATGCCGCCGTGCTGGTGCACCCGGAGTCTCCGGCCTCCGTCATCGAACTGGCGGATGCGGTGGGTTCTACCAGCCAGCTCATCAAGGCCGCCAAAGAGCTGCCCCAGCAGAAACTGATCGTGGCGACCGATCGCGGCATCTTCTACAAGATGCAGCAGGCATGCCCGGAGAAAGAGATGGTGGAGGCGCCCACCGGTGGTGATGGTGCCACCTGCCGCAGCTGCGCCCACTGCCCCTGGATGGCGATGAACGGCCTGGTGGCCATCAAGGAGGCCCTGACCGACGGCGCCGAGCGTCACGAGATCCATGTGGATGAGGCACTGCGTCTCAAAGCGCTTGTCCCGCTCGACCGCATGCTGGATTTCGCCGCCGAGCTCAAGACCCAGGGCAACGCCTGATCGTCGCTGATGGCAAGATGCAAAGAGGGCTCCCGCGGGAGCCCTCTTTAATTTATCCGTCAGCCGTATCGTCAGATGATGACGGTGGAGAAGCTGTGCTCCTCGTCGGGCGCGACGGTGATCCCGTCCTCGGCGGTGATGGCCGCCTCGACACAGAGCATGGTGCGATAACCGTCGTCACTCATGTCGGCCATGGCGCTGGCCCCTTCCTGCCAGGGGGTCCAGACCACCACGCTGTCGTGGTTGCCGCTGACCACCCGGGTGGTGCGCTCACCATCCTGCACGCTGACCATGGCATCGGGCTGGCGGTAGATGCGATCCATGGCTGCGGTGACGGTCAGCGCTCCCTGTTGCAGTTCGTTTCGGCCGGTCAGCTTGTCCAGATAGGGTTCGCCGAGGCCGGTCACGGTCACCGCTTCCGGCGCACTGATCTGCAGGTAGGTGTGCAGGGCGGCATTGTAGGTGAGCGCTGACTTGCCGGTGTTGCGGGTGGTCAGCACCAGGGAAAGCTCCTTGCCGACCAGTACGTCCAGTTCCAGCTCGAAGGCATGGGGCCAGAGCGTCCTGCTGGCATCGTTGTCACGCAGGGAGAGGTGGACGAGTGTGCCATCCCCGTGATCGGAGACCCCATCCAGCGTCCACAGGCAGTTGCGTGCGAAGCCATGAGCCGGCTTGCCGCTGCCAACGCGAGCGGGGGAGGGGCCGAACCAGGGCCAGCAGAGGGGAATGCCGCCGCGAATGGGCTTGCTGCCATCCAGTATCGCCTTGTCGCTGAGCCAGAGAGAGGCCGGCTCACCATGGCGTTGGTAACGCAGCACGTGGGCGCCAAACAGGCTTATCTCGGCCCTGGCGTGCTCATTGTCTATGGTCAGCAGGGGCAGGCCATCCTGGCTCAGGGTGCAGTGGGCAGTCAGCGTACGTGTCGGTGTCATAAAGGCTCCAGTGCTCGGGGACATTCAGAAAGGGTCCGTGATTCAGAATACAAAAAGGCGGCCATTGGCCGCCTTTTTTCAAGCTACGCGATTGCGCATCCCAAATTACTTGGAGATGTGAGCGATCAGGTCCAGAACCTTGCTGGAGTAGCCCATTTCGTTGTCGTACCAGGAGACGACTTTCACGAAGGTCTTGTTCAGCTGGATACCAGCCTTGGCATCGAACACGGAAGTCTGACGCTCACCCAGGAAGTCGGTGGAAACCACTTCGTCTTCGGTGTAGCCCAGCACGCCCTTCATGGCGCCTTCGGAGGCAGCCTTCATGGCCTGGCAGATTTCAGCGTAGGACGCTTCTTTCTTCAGGTTGACGGTCAGGTCAACAACGGACACGTCCGGAGTCGGAACGCGGAAGGCCATGCCGGTCAGCTTGCCGTTCAGTTCCGGGATGACCACGCCAACAGCCTTGGCAGCACCGGTAGAGGACGGGATGATGTTCTGAGCCGCACCGCGGCCACCGCGCCAGTCTTTGGCAGACGGACCATCAACGGTCTTCTGGGTAGCAGTGGTAGCGTGAACGGTGGTCATCAGGCCGGATTCGATACCGAAGGTATCGTTCAGAACCTTGGCGATGGGGGCCAGGCAGTTGGTGGTGCAGGAAGCGTTGGAAACGATGTCCTGGCCAGCGTAGGAATCCTGGTTGACGCCCATGACGAACATCGGGGTAGCGTCTTTGGACGGACCGGTCAGTACGACTTTCTTGGCACCGGCAGCGATGTGCTTGCGAGCGGTTTCGTCGGTCAGGAACAGACCGGTTGCTTCGGCAACAACGTCAACACCGATTTCGCCCCATTTCAGGTTGGCCGGGTCACGTTCAGCGGTAACACGTACGGTTTTGCCGTTGACGATCAGGTTGCCGTCTTTGACTTCAACAGTGCCCTTGAAGCGACCGTGAGTGGAGTCGTACTTCAGCATGTAAGCCATGTAGTCAACGTCGATCAGGTCGTTGATACCAACCACTTCGATGTCAGCACGCTCAGCGGCCAGACGGAAAACGAAACGACCGATACGGCCAAAACCGTTAATACCTACTTTGATAGTCATAATTGGTTACCTAACTGTTCAGTAGTCAAAGAAAATTCCGTTTGTAAATTTACTAGAACTCCCTCGCGAGTCAACCAACAATCTGCGCGAAATTGCGCTATATCATGAAAAACTGTGAAATTTATTTTCGGTTTATGTAACTGGCTACCAACTTTTGTTGAATGCATCATCAGCAAAGTCGGTGGCAGAGAACAACAATAGTGCCTGCCCGGTCACACATCCAGCCGGGGAGATATGTAAAAATGTGCGCGGTTTAGCATGGCCAAAGAGCCACTGTTCAAGTACCAACCATAAAAATTAATCACAAAATAGCGTAGACAGAATCCACAGCGGGAATTCTCAAACTATGACCACCCTGATTGAACAGCTGGCTGCCGCCAAAGGCATTGCCAGTGAGTATGTTGATGCCTGGGGCCAGCCGGCCCTGGTATCGGAAGAGAGCAAGGCCGCCATGCTGGGCGCCATGGGCTACCGCGTCGACGACGAGGCCGCCCTGTCCGAACAGCTTGAGCAGGAGCACCGCCAGCACTGGCTGCGCGCGTTGGATCCCGTGATGGTGGTACGCAGCGGCGACGCCGTTACTATTGAGGTTCGCCTCCCCATCGAATTCGTCAACGATGCCCTCACCTGGCAGCTCCAGCAGGAGCAGGGTGCAGTGCTGTCCGGTCAACTCACCCCCATCGAGGGTGAGCTGGTCGGGGTGGCCGAGTTCGAGGAGATGGAGTGCCAGGCCTATCGCGTCACTCTGGATGTGCAGCCTGCGCTGGGTTATCACCAGCTCATCCTGCTGGAAGAGGGCAATGACGAGCCGCTGGCCACCATGCGTCTCATCGTCGCACCCAAGTCCTGCTACAAGCAGGCGCCCATCGCCAATGGTCGCAAGGTGTGGGGCCCGAGCGTCCAGCTCTACTGCCTGCGCAGCCGCCACAACTGGGGCATCGGCGATTTCAGCGATCTCGGCCAGCTGGTTGAGAATGCCGCCGCCTGGGGAGCCCACTTCGTCGGTCTCAACCCCATTCATGCCCTCTATCCGGCGAACCCGGAGAGTGCCAGCCCCTACAGCCCCTCTTCCCGTCGCTGGCTCAACGTCGCCTATATCGATGTGGAAGCGGTGCCCGAATTCCTGGGCAACGATCGCCTGAAAGCGGAGGTGGCGAGCCCGGCCTTCCAGCAGCACCTCACCTCCCTGCGGGTCAAGGACAATGTGGATTACACCGGCGTCATCCAGACCAAGATCGGGATGCTGCGCCAGGTGTTCGACCAGGCCAGCTTCAGCGCCGAGCGTCAGGCTGCGTTCGATGCCTTCGTGGCTGCCGGCGGTGACAGCCTGCAACAGCAGGCAGCGTTTGACGCCCTGCAGGCCCACTTCTATGCCAAGGGCGAGAATGCCTGGGGCTGGCCGGTCTGGCCCGAGGCGCTGCGCGATTACCACAACCCCGAAGTGGCGGCCTGGATGGCCGAGCACCAGCAGGATGTGGCCTTCTATCTCTATCTGCAGTTCCTGGCTGACGAGCAGCTGGCCCGGGCCGATGCCCGCGCCAAGGCCGCCGGCATGGTGATGGGGATCTACCGGGATCTGGCGGTCGGCGTCTCTGAAGGTTCCACCGAGATCTGGGCAAACCGGGATCTCTACTGCCCGAAAGCCTCGGTCGGTGCACCGCCCGACATTCTTGGCCCCCTCGGCCAGAACTGGGGCCTGCCCCCCATGAACCCGAACCAGCTGTTCGAGGCCGCCTACCAGCCCATGGTGGATCTGTTCCGTGCCAACATGCGCTCCTGCGGCGCCCTGCGCATCGACCACGTGATGGCCTTGCTGCGCCTGTGGTGGGTGCCGCCCGGAGAGTCCGCCGCCAAGGGGGCCTACATCTATTACCCGGTGAACGATCTGCTGGGGATCCTGGCCCTCGAGTCTCATCGCAACCAGTGCTTGCTGATCGGCGAGGATCTCGGTACCGTGCCGGAGGGGATCGACGTGACCCTGAAAGAGAACGGCGTCCACTCCTACAAGGTGTTCTTCTTCGAGCGTTCCAAGGACGATGGCGGCTTCATCTCCCCGGCGCACTACGCCGAGCAGGCGATGTCCGCCCTGACCACCCACGACATGCCGACCCTCAAGGGCTTCTGGCACTGCGACGATCTGGCGCTGGGACGCGAACTGGGCCTGTACCCGGATGAAGACGTACTCAAGACCCTGTATGCTGATCGCCACCAGGCCAAGCAGCGGATCCTTGACAGCCTGCATGCTCATGGGGTCATCTCTGGCAATATCAGTCACGACGTGAACTGGGTCGGCATGAATACCGAGCTCAACCACGGTCTGCAACTGCACATGTCCCGCGGCAGCTGTGCCCTGTTCAGCACCCAGCTCGAAGACTGGCTGGAGATGGACAAGCCGGTCAACGTGCCGGGTACCAGCTACGAGTACCCCAACTGGCGTCGCAAGCTCTCCCGGGATCTGGAGGATATCTTCGCCGACGAGGCGCTCAAGAATCTGGCGGGCAAGATGAGCCGGGCCCGTGACGAGGCCAGCCGTTGAGCCTTGAACGCCAACATGTGACTCACTTTCATCCGCTTCGGCTTCGGCCGAAGCGGATGTTCAGCCATCAAAGGAAATGTCGATGCCCGTTGAACGTTTGGTTGCCGCCCGCTGTGCCGATCCCTTCTCCCATCTAGGCCTGCTGGCCAATCCGGATGGGCCAGGCCTGAAACTCACCGCCTGGTTGCCCGATGCACTCGAGGTCCGGGTCAGGGATCTCAAGTCAGGCAAGATAGTTGCCACCCTGACCGCCGCTGACGAAGCGGGCCTCTTTGAAACTGTTTTCACCCGCCGCAAGAATCCCTTCCCCTACCAGCTCATCGCGACCTACGCCGACGCCAGTGCCGACATCATCGACCCCTATCAGTTCCAGGCTGCCGCCTGGGAAGGGCTGGCGGAACTCACCTGGCAACCGGAAAACCTCTACCACACCCTCGGCGCCCAGTTGCGCACCGTGACGCACCTCGGCCAGCAGGTGGAAGGGGTACGCTTTGCCGTCTACGCGCCGAGCGCCACGGCGGTGAGCCTCATCGGCGATTTCAACTTCTGGGATGGCCGCCGTCACCCCATGCAGCGCAGCCAGTGCGGCCACTGGGTGCTGTTCGTGCCGGGGCTCAAGGCCGGGGATCGCTACAAGTTCGAACTCAAGGACCCGGCGGGCAATCGCCTGCCCCACAAGAGCGACCCGGTGGGCTTCTACTGCGAGCAGTACCCCTCGTTCGCCTCCGTGGTCTATGACCACGGCCAGTACCAGTGGCAGGACGCCGACTGGCGCGAGAGTCAGCTCAATGACAAGCGCGAGCAGCCCCTTTCCATCTACGAGCTGCACGTGGGTTCCTGGAAGCGTCACTCCAACGGCGACAGCCTGAGCTGGCGCGAGCTGGCGGTGGAACTGGTGGATTACATCAAGGAGATGGAGTACACCCACATCGAGCTGCTGCCAGTCTCCGAGCATCCCTTTAGCGGCTCCTGGGGCTACCAGCCGGTGGGCATGTTCTCCCCCACCAGCCGCTACGGCACGGCCGACGATTTCAAATACTTCGTGGATCAGTGCCACCAGGCGGGGATCGGCGTGATTCTGGATTGGGTGCCCGCCCACTTCCCGTCCGATGCCCACGGCCTGGCCCGCTTCGACGGCACGCCGCTCTACGAGTACGAAGATCCGCGCCGTGGCTGGCACCCGGACTGGAACTCCTACATCTATGACTTCGGTCGCGACACCGTGCGCCAGTTCCTGGTGGCCAGCGCCCTGTTCTGGCTCGACAAGTTCCACATCGACGGCCTGCGGGTGGATGCGGTCGCCTCCATGCTCTATCTGGATTACTCCCGCAACGCCGGTGAGTGGGTGCCCAACGTCGATGGCGGCAACCACAACTACGAGGCGATCAGCCTCTTGAAGTGGACCAACGAGGAGGTGTACGGCAAGTACCCCCACGCCATGACCATTGCCGAGGAGTCCACCGCCTTTGCCGGGGTCTCCCGTCCCACCTTCCTTGGCGGCCTGGGGTTTGGCTTCAAGTGGAATATGGGCTGGATGCACGACACCCTCAGCTACATGCAAAAAGAGCCCATTCACCGTCGCTACCACCACAACGACATGACCTTCTCCATGGTGTACCACTATGACGAGAACTTCATTCTGTCCCTCTCCCACGACGAGGTGGTCCACGGCAAGCACTCCCTGCTCTACAAGATGCCGGGGGACGAGTGGCAGCAGGCCGCCAACCTGCGCGCCTACATGGGCTTCATGTATGCCCACCCCGGCAAGAAGCTCAACTTCATGGGCACCGAGATCGCCCAGAGCAACGAGTGGAATCATGATGCCCAGCTGCCCTGGCACCTGTTGCAGTACCCCAGGCACGGCGGCCAGCAGCGTCTGATCCGGGATCTCAACCACCTCTATCGTCATGAACCTGCCTTGTATCAGGCGGATTATGAACAGGCCGGTTTCCGCTGGCTGGATCACCAGGACGCGGACAACAGCATCTTCGCCTGGCTGCGGGCCGACAAGCTGGGGGCCCATCCGCTGGTGGTGGCCTGCAACTTCACCCCGGTGCCGCGCATCGGTTACCGTCTCGGGGTGCCGGCTGCCGGTCGCTATCGGGTGGTGCTCAACACCGACAGCGAGCATTACTGGGGCAGCAACTATGATGTGGGTCTGGTCTTCGTCGCCGAGGCGACCCCCTGGCAGGGGATGGCACACAGCCTGGTGCTGGACTTGCCGCCGCTCGCGACCTTGTTCATCAAACAGGAGTCCTGATGTTTGAAATGGAAAACGGGGTAGATCACCCGCTTGGCGCCCGTCTGGACGAGACGGGCTGCCACTTCTGTGTCTGGGCTCCCCAATCGGACAAGGTGGAGCTCTGCCTGTTCGACGACGAGGAGCAGGAGCTGGCGCGTCTCCCCTTGCCCGGTCGGCGCGGTCAGTACTGGTTCGGCCACGTGCGCGGGGTCAAGGCCGGTCAGCGCTATGGCTACCGGGTGCATGGCTCTCCCCAGGAGGGGTTGCTGTTCGACCCGGACAAGCTGCTGATAGACCCCTATGCCAGGGCGCTCAGCCGTGCCACCCACTGGGACGACGCTCTCTACGAGGGGGACAGCGCGGCCATGGTGGGCAAGTCGGTGGTGGTGGACGATGCCTTCGACTGGCAGGGGGTCGGCAAGCCCGACATCCCGCCGGAGCGGGTCGTGCTCTACGAGACCCACGTCAAGGGGTTCACCCGCCAGCACCCCGGCATCCCCAAGGCGTTGCAGGGCACCTATCTGGGCATCAGCCACCCGCTGATGATCGAGCATCTGCAGGGGCTGGGGGTGACCTCGGTCCAGCTGATGCCGGTGGCGGCCTTCATGTCCGAGCCCAGGCTCGAGCAGCTGGGGCTCACCAACTACTGGGGCTACAACCCCATCGCCTTCTTCGCGCCCGAACCGCGCTACGGGGCGAAGGACGCGGTGACCGAGTTCAAGACCATGGTGCGCGAGCTGCACCGGGCCGGGCTCGAGGTGATCCTGGACGTGGTCTACAACCACACCGCGGAGTCGGGTTTCGACGGCCCCATGCTCTCCCTCAAGGGGTTTGACAACGCGGGCTACTACGCCTTCGAGTCGGGGGCCCACGGTCCGGATTACCATCGCCACGCCAACGTCACCGGCTGCGGCAACAGCGTCAATCTGGATCACCCCAATACCCTGCGACTGGTGCTCGATGCCCTGCGCTACTGGGTCACCGAGATGCAGGTGGACGGTTTCCGCTTCGATCTGGCGGTCACCCTGGCGCGGGAAGCGGGGGAGTTCGATCCCATGAGCGCCTTCTTCAAGGCCATGATGGCGGATCCCGTGCTGGCGCGGGTCAGGCTCATCGCCGAACCCTGGGACATCGGCCCCTTCGGCTATCGTCTCGGCCAGTTTCCGAGCCAATGGCTGGAGATCAACGATCGTTACCGCGACACGGTGCGCGCCTTCTGGCGCGGGGATGCGGGCAAGATGGGGGATTTTGCCACCCGTCTGGTGGGCTCGCGGGATCTCTTCCCGAAGAACTGGCGCTCCCCCCACACCAGCGTCAACTACCTCTGCTATCACGACGGCTTCACCCTCGAGGATTTGGTCTCCTACAACCAGCGCCACAACCAGGCCAACGGCGAGGACAACCGAGACGGTCACGGCAACAACCTCTCCAGCAACCACGGGGTGGAGGGGCCGACCCTGGACCCGCGCATCAACAACCTGCGCCAGCAGCAGAAGCGCAACCTCATCGCCACCCTGCTGCTGTCACAGGGGACGCCCCACTTCCTGGCCGGGGACGAGATGGGCCGCAGCCAGCTCGGCAACAACAACGCCTACTGTCAGGACAACCAGATAAGCTGGGTGAACTGGCAACTGCGCCCGGAGGACGAACGGCTGCTCGCCTTCACCCGCCAGATGATGGCGCTGCGGGCGGAGTCCGGGGTCTTCTCCAACCTGCAACTGAGCGACGACGGCTGGAACGGCAAGGCGACCAGCTGCCACCAGGTGAACTGGTATCACCCGGACGGCCATCAGCTCACCGATCAGGACTGGCACGCCCCCATGGGGCAGGCGTTTGCCATGGACATCGGCATGATCGGCTGCACCGGGGAGCGCTGGTACGTGCTGTTCAACGCCAGCGACTATGACATCCAGTTCCGCCTGCCGCCGCCGGGGGAGGGCATGGAGTGGATCCAGACCATCGACACCGCCACCAACGACGGCCTGCCCTTCCTGCCGGACGACATCAAGCGGCAGGTGGCGGTGGGGCGTGCCCACTCCCTCAAGCTGCTGGAGCGGGTCGCCCTGCCGGCGGCGGTGCTGGCGAGTGAAGGGGTGGTGGCAGCGGATGTTGTCGCCGTGTTGCCAACGGGATCACAGTTCCCGCTGGCGGGGTAGAGCCAGGCGCCCTGACTGGGTATGCTGGGCACCGTTATCAGTGGTGAGGAGCCGGAATGAGCAGTAACAACCCTGAACAGTGGCGCGACAAGCTGAGTGCAGAGCAGTTCCACGTCTGCTGGGAGAAAGGGACCGAGCGTCCCTACAGCGGTGCACTGCTGCACAACCGCAAGAGCGGCGATTACCACTGCGTCTGCTGCAAGCAGGTGCTGTTCCACTCAGGCGCCAAGTTCGACGCGGGCTGCGGCTGGCCCTCGTTCGACCGGGCCATCGAGGGGACGGTGACCTACACCGAGGACAACAGCCACGGCATGAAGCGGGTGGAGATCACCTGCAGCCAGTGCGGCTCCCACCTCGGCCACGTCTTCCCCGACGGGCCGACCGAGACCGGCCAGCGCTACTGCGTCAACAGCCTGAGCCTGGATTTCGAGCCCGACGCCTGATCCCCGACACGACCAGCGGCGCCTCCCTTCGGAGNGCTTTTTTATCTCCCCCTGTCAGGTGCCGGGCTATGCCAGCGGCAGGTAGATGTCGGTGACCAGCTCATGGGTGGGCACCTCGTGTACAAAGTTGTGGTAGTGGAAGAAGAGCGGAAAATCCCGCAGCTCTTCGCCGCTGGCGGGCAGCCAGTCGCGGTAGAGCGCCCGGGCACAGTCGGCCAGGAGGTCGTGGGAGCCGTGGTGGCGTACCACGGCGCAGCGCCCGGCCGGGATGAGGGCATTCTTCACGCCCCATTCATTGTCCTCGGCGACGGGGGACTCGACGCTGCCACAGAGGGTAAAGCGAAACGCCGCACCCTCCGTCGTGGCGGGGTCGTCCGGCGCCAGACCATAGGTCCGGCTGGTGGCGACCGGGGAGCCGCCCGTGGCCTTGCGCCACTGGATGAAGCGCGCCGCGGTGTCGTTGATGCGCTCGGGCAGGCCCTGATGGGTCAGGGCGGCGACGGCGGTCTGCGGGAACTGGATGATGTCGACTCGCATGGGGTCAATCCTCTTTGTGGGGGGCCGTGGCAGGCAGCGATGCCAGTTGGCCCAGTCCGGGTGCTGCCTGAACTGGCTGGGCGTCAGGCCGAACGTCTGCTTGAAGGCGCGACTGAAAGATTCGCCATGCTGGAAGCCGGCATCGAGGGCGATATCAGTCACCTTGTCCAGAGGCGCGAATGCCAACCGGTAAGAGGCCTGCTTCAGCCGCAGCAGCTGGATGTAACGCCCCAGCGGCACGCCGCAGTAAGCGGCAAATTGCCGATGAAAGTGAAAGGGCGAAAAGTGCGCCACGGCGCTGAGCCGCTCCAGCGACAGGTCGTCGTCGAGATGGCGCTCGATGTGCTCTGTCACCGTTTGAAAGCGTCGGCGGTAGGCCTCTGTCTGGTTGTGATCCATGGTCTCTCCTCTGTGCTGCCCACTATCGGCCAACGGGCCCGAGCTGTCCTGACGGATCTTGCTCTCTTTGCCTCCCTTCGGGGAGAAGATCCACGACCGACAGCCCGGCGGGCGCTGCCTGACTTGTCGCGGGTTCGTCAGGCCAACAACAGGGCTGCCCCCGTCAGCAGGGCGGCGAGGGGCAGCACGGGGAGCCGTGGCACCCGCAGCAGGTAGAAGCCGACGGCGGCCAGCGCCAGATCGGTGGGGGAGAGCACGGCGCTCTGCCACACCGGCTGATAGAGGGCCGCCAGCAGCAGCCCCACCACGGCGGCGTTGATACCGGCCACGGCCCCCGCCAGACGGGGGCGGGCCAGCCAGTGCTGCCAGCAGGGGCCCAGCGCCCAGAGCAGCAAGAAACCCGGCAGGAAGAGCGCCAGGGTCGCCAGCAGCGCTCCGATGAGGGGAGTGGCGGGCAGCAGCACGGCGCCCAGGTAGGTGGCCAGGGTGAACATGGGGCCGGGTACCAGCTGGGCCAGGCCGTAGCCGGTCAGGAACTGCTGCTCGCTCAGGTGGTGACCCAGGCTCTCCTGCAACAGGGGCAGCACCACGTGACCACCTCCAAACACCAGGCTGCCTGCCCGGTAAAACTCGGCCAGCAACTGGCTGACGGGGCCGCTCGCCACCAGGGGCAGGCCGACGAACAGCAGGGCGAACAGCAGCAGGGTCGGCCAGTGAGGCTGGCGAGCAGGAGTGGACGCGAGGCCCTGACTCCCCGGGTGCGGCTCGCGCAAGGCACAGAGCAGGGCCGCGCCGAGCAGCATGGCGACCTGGGTCAGAAGCCCGGGGGCGCACCAGAGGGCGGCGGCGGTGGCCACCATGACCCCCTGTTGCAGTGCCGTCTTGCAGAACTGGCGGCTCATGGTGAGCACGGCATCCGCCACCACGACGAGCGCCAGCAGCTTGAGGCCGTGCAGGGCGGCGTCCAGCCAGAGGCTGCCCGCAAGCTGACCCAGACCGACGGCGGCCGCCAGCAACAGCAGGAAGGAGGGGAGGGTAAAGCCGACGAAGGCGGCCAGGGCGCCGCTGATGCCGGCGCGGTGGCGGCCGATGGCAAAGCCGAGCTGGCTGGAGGCCGGACCCGGCAGCAGTTGGCACAGGGCCAGCAACTGGGCGAACTCCGCCTGGCTCAGCCAGCCCAGCCGCTGGACAAAGGTGCGCTGAAAATAGCCGATATGGGCGGCCGGCCCGCCAAAACTGATGCACCCCAGCCACAAGAACTGCATGAATACCTGTCCCATCTTCCCCTCCTCGTCATCATCCTGGCCCGGATAATATGACAAAAAAGTGACAGTTTGGTGACGGTACGCCCTCCCGCGCTGCCTGCCATCAACAGGGGCTGGCGGGGGGCTGGTCGCCTCCGCCAGCAGACGAGAGGTACCGGGGTGACGCGCGGCAGCCTGCCGGTGAGGGTCAGGGGGCCGGTTGTGCCTGGGGCAGGTAGCATTGTCCCGCCAGCCAGCAGGCGATGGACTGGCGACTGGCATCGAAGTGAGGCTCGGGCAGAGTGTGCGGGTCGCACCAGCTCCAGCCCTCGCATTTTTCCGGCTCCAGCAGTTGCGGCTCCCCGTCCACCTCTGCCAGCAAGGTGACCGAGATGTAGTGCAGGCCGCTCTCGCGCCAGGTCTCCAGGTTGTTGGTGACGGCGATGACGCGAGGCTGGTGGATGACGAAGCCGGTCTCCTCCGCCACCTCCCGGATGGCTGCCGACTCGAAGGTCTCCCCCAATTCCAGATGACCGCCTGCGATGGACCAGTAGGGGGCATGGCTGCCCTTGCGCTTGCCAAGCAGTACCTGGCCCTGGCCATTGGTGAGAATGACGCCGACACCGACGCGGGGATAGGGGGTAGACATAGGGGAGGCTCCTTGCTGAGACGGCGGGGTGCGCCAGGGAAAACGGGCCTACCTTAGGGGGGATGGGCCCGTTGTGCAAGCCGCCTGTTCAAGGGCGATCGGATGCCGATTTTCCATCGCTTAAATGGATGGGTCTGGCGATATTCTATCTGTTAAATAGATGGGAAATGCCTCCGGATCAGGGCAGTCTGACCAGCATCTTGCCGGTATTGCGGCCCTGGAACAGTCCGATAAAGGCTTGCGGCATGCTGGCCAGCCCCTCGCTGACGGTCTCCTCGGCCTGGAGGGTGCCCGCCTCGAAGGCCGGCATGGCCTCGGCCAGGAACGCCCCGTAGTGTTGCCAGTGATCGGAGACCAGCAGCCCCTGCATCAGGATGCGCTTGCGGATCACCTGGGAGAGGTTGCGCGGGCCGCTGGCCTGGCCGTTGCTGTTGTACTGCTCGATGAGGCCGCACAGCACGATGCGCCCGTGCACCACCAGGTGGTTGAGGGCGGCATCCAGCATGGCGCCCCCCACGTTCTCGAAGTAGACGTGGATGCCTTCGGGGGCGAGGCGGGCCAGCTCGGCGTCGAGATCAGGGGTCTCCCGGTAGTTGATCACCGCATCGGCTCCCAGGGTCTTGAGGTAGGCGACCTTGTCGGCCGAGCCGGTGGAGCCGATGACCCTGGCCCCCGCCTGCTTGGCGAGCTGGACCGCCATGGTGCCGACCGCCCCGGAGGCTGCCGAGACCAGCAGGGTTTCACCGGCCTTCAGGTGTGCCACCTTGTGCAGGCCCGCCCAGGCGGTCATGCCCGGCATGCCGAGGGCGCCGAGGAAGCGCTGGGGCGGCAGGGTGGTGTCGGGCAGGCGGGTGAGCTGGGCGGCGTTTGCCACGAAGGCATCCCGCCAGCCCAGCATGCTGCTCACCTTGTCCCCCACCTTGAAATCGGGGTGGCGCGATGCCTGTACCGTGCCGATGGCGCCGCCGTCGAGGGGACCGTTGAGGGGGAAGGGAGGAACGTAGCTTTTTGCCTCGCTCATGCGGCCGCGCATGTAGGGGTCCACCGACAGCCACTGGTTGGCGACCTGCACCTCTCCCTCCTGCAGGGCGGGCAGGGGCACGTCCCGGAGGGCGAAGTCCTCCAGGGTGGGGAGACCGGTGGGGCGACGCAGCAGTTGGATTTGATGGCTGATGGCATTCATGGGCATTCTCCGGCAGTGGGGCCGCGCGTCGGGCGGCGGCCTGGCATTTTTGTTTGTGTGCAAACTAAAATCAGGGTAGTCCTGAACGCGGGGGCTGGCAACTGTTTTGTGTGCAAACTATTCAGCCCCGAAGTTGATGGGGTATACTGCCCCCCTTGTCGTCAGCGAGGTCCTCCATGAGCGAATTGAAAAAGCAGGTCTGTTTTGCCCTCTACAGCGCCTCCAATGCGGTGATGCGTGCCTATCGGCCGCTGCTGGACAAGCTGGATCTCACCTATACCCAGTACCTGGTGATGCTCTCGCTCTGGGCCCGGGACGAGGTCAGCCTCAAGGAGATAGGGCAGGAGACCGGACTGGATGCGGGCACCCTGACCCCCATCGTCAAGCGGCTGGAGAGCAAGGGGTGGCTGACCCGAACCGTCTCCCACGAGGATGAGCGGCAAAAGTGCATCAGTCTGACCGAGGCGGGACGCCAGTTGCAGCAGGAGGTCAGGGAGTGCTGTCTGGCGGACAGCTTGCGCAATCAGGTGGATCTGGCCGATGCTGAGTTGGCCCAGCTCAAGCAGCTTTGCGATCGCGTGGCGGCGCAGCTGGGGCGCTGATCCCTTTTCCCGTCAGGAGTGACCCGATGAAACCCATGCAATCCCTGCTGCCTCTGTTTGCCATCCTGCTGTGCGCCTGCGCCGATACCTCCTATCCCCGTTCCGAGCTGCAGATCGACGATGCCGATGCCTGGCAGGCCATCTGCAAGGACGGGGTCCGGGTGCGGGCGGTCACCGACGAGGGGATCTGTGCGGATCACCGCGGGGTGGCCATGTGGACAAATAAACCAAGGGCTGCACGGATGGCAGAAGAAGCGGCCAAGTAGTGTGACCTGTACGACATAAAATGACATGACCGGCCATGGGGCCGGTTTTTTTCGCGATCTTGCCAGCACTTTGGCACCTTGTTCATGGTGCACTCATTTTTCTCTTCCCATACTGGCCCTCAAGGTAGCAAACCAACAGGAGAGAGAGATGCAATCATCCATCGTCGGGCTCTCCATTCTGTGGGGGCTGGCCAGCTTTGGTGTTCAGGGGGATTTCATCGAGAGCCGTGATACCGCCTCCCCCTCCTGGCAGGCCGAGTCCAGAGTGGAGATGGAAGGGTACTTGATGGAGTCGTTGGGCGCCGATCGCTGGGTGTTCGACAACGGCAGCGAGAGCCTGGAAATATCTCTGCCTAAAGGGCAGTGGGTGTCGACCGGTGAGCGGCTGCGGCTGCGTGGCGAACCCCTGCAGGAGCAGAGCGGCTGGTTGCTGCAGGTGCAGGACGTCAGCCAGGTCGAGGCATGACGAGGCGTTCGCCACCTGGCGGCGCGAGGGCGCCCGGGGGCGGTGTTGACCGCGAATGCCCTTGATAGCAGAGACAAGAAGAGGAGGCCCGGGCCTCCTCTTGCTTTTGGTGCTCCCCGGATGAGGGGTGGGTCAGCCCAGGTGGTTGAGGGGCAGGGCGGTCTTGTGCTTGATGCGGCGCAGCACGAAGCTTGAACGCACCCCGGTCACGCCGGAGATGTGGGTCAGCTTGTCCAGCAGGAAGTGCTGGTAGTGCTCCATGTCCCGCACCACCACCTTGAGCTGGTAATCCGCATCGTTGCCGGTGATGAGGTCGCACTCCAGCACCTCGGGCAGATCCTTGACGGCGCGATCGAAGTTCTCGAACCGCTCCGGAGTGTGCCTGTCCATGGAAATGTGAATGTAGGCGGTGAGGGTCAGCCCCAGTTGGCGGGCATTGAGCAGGGTGACATGGGTATCGATGAGACCGGCATCCTCCAGCGCCTTGACCCGGCGCGAGCAGGGGGAGGGAGAGAGCCCGACCAGCTCGGCCAGCTCCAGGTTGCTGATGCGGCCATTTTCCTGCATCAGCTCCAGAATATGCCTGTCTATACGATCAAGTTTCAGCATTCTCCGTACCTCTTCGCAATTACTAATCCACTTTTCCTAGATTAAGGGTGAACTATTGCAAAAACAACTGAAAATACCTGCTACTTCACAACCACTCACCGCATCGCGGGGAGTACCATGGTTACATCTTCCGGTGGCAAGACAGGCGCCCGACCAGGCACCTGTGGTGAAGGACCTTACCGGGTCAAGAGCCCCATCAGCCGTTCGACCTTATCGGGAAACAACGGGCTGGAACGAGAGCACCCCCTCCCCGAAGGCAACAAAGCAGGCATCCCGGCGCCTGCTTTGTTGTTTTTGCGTTCCGCCCGCTCAGGGGCGGGGCGGCCGGATGCGATAGAGACAGCGGCTGTCCCCCTCCAGCAGATACTGCTCCCGCTCCACCTCGGCCGGCGCCAGCAACCGGCGAAACAGCGCCAGCTCGCTGCGGCAAAAGCCCCGACAGGCCCTGGCCGCACTGCAGATGGGGCAGTGACTCTCCCACCACAGCCAGCTGCCGTCCTCCTCCTGCGACATGTCCGCCATATACCCCTCCTGGGTGCGCAGCGCCTTGAGCGTCATCAGCCTGTCTGCCAGCGCCGGCTGGGTCAGCCTGGATTCATAGCGTGCCTGCATCTGCTGCTCCCGCCGCGTGATGAGCTGCTCCATGCCCGCGTCGCCAAACACCTGCCGGATGTCGTCGATCAGTTGCAGGGTCAGATCGCCATGGGTGTCGGGGAAGCGTTGCCAGGCCTGGTCGGTGAGGTGCCACAGGCGCACCGGGCGACCACGGCCGCGGGCCTCGTCACTAAACCCCACCCAGCCCTCGGACTCCAGGGCCATCAGGTGCTGGCGCGCCCCCATGGACGTCATCTGCAACTGGTCGCCGAGTTCGGCGGCGCTCTGGGGGCCGCGGGTTTTCAGCAGATAGAGGATCTTGTCGGTACTGGCGTTCATGGGGGCTCCGGTGGTGGGTATCGGTGCGGTGACCGCCTGGATGAGGTCATTATGGGTAGCAGGGCGATTTAAATCAACAATCTGCTTTACTTAATGGACGACCCCTCACAATATAAATAAACCGATAACTTTATTTAATGAGGCGAAGATGGAAGGGATCAAGGGACAGGTGACCCTCTGGGTATTGGTGATGACGGTGACGCTGGCGGTGGCGGGGTTCAGCCTGCCTTCCCCCGTCCTGGCGCCGCTGCTGCTGGATCCGGCCCAGGGCATGCTGACGCCACAGGCGTCGGACTGGAGCCGCAAGGTGTGGCTTGGCGTCATCATGGGGCTCTATCCGTTGTTTCAACTGCTGGGGGCCCCCTTGCTTGGCCGCCTCTCCGATCGCCATGGGCGCAAGCCGGTGCTGACACTCTGTCTGGTGGGGGTGCTGGCGGGGTATGTGCTGATGGCCCTCGGCATCGCCTGGCGTTCCCTGCCGCTCTTGCTGCTGAGCCGGGTGGTGGAGGGCTTCTTCAACGGCGACATCGCCATCGTGCAGGCGATGGCGGCGGACATGAGCACGGCCAGGACCAAGGCCCGCAACTTCGCCCGCATCAACATCGGCATGAACCTGGGCTGGGTGGTGGGCCCCATGATCGGAGGCTATGCGGCCGTGGTCTCGGGGGATTACAGCCTGGCGGCCTGGCTGGCGGTGGGGATGACGGTGATCAACCTGCTGCTGGTGCTCTGGCTGCTGCCCAATCGTCCCCCGGTGCCGGCGACCCGGGATGAGGCTCCCCTCTCGACCCGCCAACTGCTGCTGCAACCTCGTCTCCTGCCCTACTTTGCCTTGACCCTGGCAAGCTACGGGGCGGTGCAGCTCTACTTCACCTACTTCAATGTCTGGCTGGTGGAGCGGCTGGCATGGGATCCGGTGCAACTGGCCCAGGCCGCCGTGCTGGTGAGTGTGCCCATGATGCTGGGCTCCTGGATCGGTGAGCAGTTGGCACGGCACTGGCGCGGCAGCTCCCTTGGCATCGTCGGCCACCTGGTGATGGCGGCGGGCATGCTGATGTTCATCCTGCCGACCCAGTGGTGGGGGCTCGCGCTCACCTTCATCCCGGCGGGCATCGGCATGAGCCTGGGGGAGCTGGCCACCTCGGTGGCGGTCTCCAACCGCAGCCATGCCAGCCAGCAGGGGCAGGCGATGGGGCTCTACCGCGGTCTGGCGGTGGGCAGCGAGATCCTGGCGGTGGTGCTGGGCAGCCTGGTGCTGCTGGCGGGGACCGAGTGGCCCTTCTACCTGGCCGGCCTCTGCGGCGTGATCTGTGCCCTCGGTTTCTACGGATTGCGCAGACGGGCGGACAGGCGAAACGCCGTGGCCGGGTGCGCCGAGGCGGGCTGACGAAGGGCGCGGGGATCACAGTTCGGCGACGGGATGGCGGGCCGGACTTGCATCGCGGCGCCGAGTCTGGGACGGTATGGCTCTTTGCTCCGCTGTTCCCGCCCCCCGGCGAGCGCGTCTCCCATCATGGGCCTTGCGATGCCCAGTCCGCATTCCCGGCGGTGAGATGTGTCGTCATGGCACTGGAAACGGGAGGGATGGCGCCGCACCCGTCTCGACATTCTTGGAGGTGATATGAGTCGTTATCAGGCCATTGCATTGGACATGGACGGTACCCTGCTGAACCGGGATCACAAGATCTCGTCCGCTACCCGGGCGGCCCTGGCCCAGGCCCGGGCCCACGACATCAAGGTGCTGCTGGTGACGGGTCGCCACTTCATGACGGCCCGTCCCTTCCACCACGAGCTGGCCCTCGACACCCCCATCATCTGCAGCAACGGTGCCTACCTCTATGATCCGGTGCAGGAGAGGATCCTCGCCGGGGATCCCCTGGCCGTGGCGCCTCTCACCACCCTGCTGGAGGAGGTGCAAGCCCAGCAGATGGGGGCGCTGTTCCACCTGGGGGACGGCATCGGCTACCTGGGCTGCGAGGAGCACGTGGGCCGGATGCGGCGCTGGTCGGCAACCCAGCCGGATCACCTCAAGGTCTCCCTGCTGCCCGCCGAGGATATCGAGTCCTGGTTGCAGTCCCCCATCTGGAAGCTGGAGTTGTTCAACCAGGATCCCGGCCGGTTGCACCGTTTCGTCGGGGAGGTGGTGGAGAGATTGCCCTTCACCCGTGACTGGGCGGCCCCCTATGCGGTGGAGCTGGTGCAGCCAGGTTGCAGCAAGGGCAACCGGCTGGCCCAGTGGGCCGCGAGGGAGGGGATCGCCATGGAGAACCTGGTGGCCTTTGGCGACAACAACAACGACATCAGCATGTTCGAGCAGGTGGGGCTGGCGGTGGCCATGGGCAATGCGGCGCCCCAGATCCAGGCCCATGCAGACCGGGTCACCGCGGATCACAACGAGGATGGCATCGCCCTGGCGTTGCAGCGCTGGGTCCTGCCGGCCTGAGGGGAAAAACAGTCTGCGGCATAAACAGAAAGGGGCCATGTCGGCCCCTTTTTGTCAGCTCCCGAAGGAGAACTGGATCACCCGATCCGGGAAGCGCAGCCGATTGTAGTCCCGGTATACTCCTTCGTAGTGACGGATGGCGCGCTCGCGCTGGGCACGGTAGTAGTCGCGCTGGCGGCTGTCGCTCTCGCCCCGGATCTGCTGATCCAGCTGGTGGATGCTCCGCTCGGTGCGCTCCAGCTCCTGCTGCAATTCGCCGAGGCGCTGCTCCAGCAGGTACTCCTTGCGGCCGCGCTCGAACTGGGTGAGGAAGCTGGTGTCGTTGGGGCAGACCCCCAGGTATTCGCTCCCCTCCCGTCCCTTGCTGTAGGCAAGCTCGGGGATGCAATAGAGCTCCAGCCCCTTGGCGTAGCCGCGCTGCCACTCCGCCTCATCCACCTTGAGGCCGTACTCCCCGCAGGTCTTCTGATAGTCGCGGGTGGCGCTCCGGGTCTTGCCCTGCTCCCCGTCCTGATAGCCCTGGTTGTACCAGCTCATGGCACGGCACTCCTCCTCCGAGAGGGAACTGCACCCGGCGAGCAGGAAGGGAAGGGTCAACAACAGGATCTTGGGGGACATGAGGGGGCTCCGACAGCAAAGGGGGTGGGGCATTCTAGAAGAGGAGGCCCGTCCGGGACAAGCACCGGGCGAGGGGGCCGTATCATGATGTTTTTATCAGTATTTTCAAGCCGTTGTAGACGGGCTTCCGGCAGCCTTTTCTTGCCGGGGGAGGCAGGGTAAACTGCGCCTACTTTTAACTGGCATGTAACATAAAAACAATGAAAGTCCTGACCGTCGATTATCGCTCCCCCGATGCGGCCGAGCGCTTCACCGAATCCCTGCGCACCACCGGCTTCGGAGTGCTGACTCACCACCCCATCCCGAAGGAGCTGGTGCAGTCCATCTATGACAACTGGTATCGCTTCTTCATGAGCGAACAGAAGCAGGATTTCCTGTTCAATCGCGAGACCCAGGACGGCTACTTCCCGCCTTCGGTGTCCGAGGTGGCCAAGGGCCACAGCCAGAAGGACATCAAGGAGTACTTCCACATCTATCCCTGGGGCCAGATGCCGGCAGAGCTGAAAGAGCAGGCGATGGAGTACTACCGCCTCGCCAACAATCTGGCCGCCGAGCTGCTGGGCTGGGTGGAGCAGCACACCCCGGGCGACATCGCCGCCCACTACAGCTGCCCGCTCTCCTCCATGATCGAAGAGAGCCACAAGACCCTGCTTCGGGTGCTGCACTACCCGCCCTTCGACGGCACCGAGGAGCCGGGCGCCATCCGCGCCGCCGCCCATGAAGACATCAACCTGCTGACCATTCTGCCCGCCTCCAACGAGCCGGGCCTGCAGGTGAAAGGTTCAGACGGGGAGTGGATGGATGTGCCCTGCGATTTCGGCACCCTCATCATCAACATCGGTGACATGCTGCAGGAGGCCTCCCGCGGCTATTACCCCTCCACCACCCACAGGGTCATCAACCCGACCGGGGGCAGTGCCGCCAAGTCCCGCATCTCCTTGCCGCTCTTCCTGCACCCCCGTCCGGATGTGGTGCTCTCGGAGCGTCACACCGCCCACAGCTATCTGATGGAGCGGCTGCGGGAGCTGGGGGTGATCTAATCCCGCCAGACCCGGGCAGACAACAAACCGGAGCATCCCCGCTCCGGTTTTTATTTTGTGGCACGATTGGTTGGTTATCCGAATTTTATTGGTTAATGATGCTAAAAACTGAGTTTTATATCGGATATACGCCGAGTGATTGCGCGCCCGCGGGCGTACTCTGAGCGCCATTTCGGGCCTCGCTGGCAGGCCCTTCCCGTGGAGTTCTTATGAAGCAGTCCCAATGGTCATCCCGGCTCGGTTACATCCTGGCCGCCGCAGGTTCCGCGGTCGGTCTCGGCGCCATCTGGAAGTTCCCCTATGTCACCGCCGCCAACGGTGGCGGCGCCTTCCTGCTGGTCTTTCTGCTGTTCAGCTTCACCCTGGGGGTGGCGGTGCTGATGGGGGAGACCCTGATCGGCAGCCTGACCCGGCGCGGGGTGGTGGGCGCCTTTGGTGAACTGATGGGCAGGCGCTGGCGCTGGGTCGGTGCCATGGGCTTGCTGTGCAGCCTGCTCATCTTCTGTTTCTACAGCGTGGTGGGCGGCTGGACCCTGGGGTACACGGGCATGGCCCTGGCGGGGGAGCTGCAACAGGGGGACGGCACGGCACTGACCGCCCGTTTCAACGACTACGTCGGTGATCCGCTCTGGCCGGTGCTGACCCACCTGCTGTTTGCCGGCTTGACCTGGTGGTTCGTGCGGGGCGGCGTGCAACAAGGGGTGGAGCGCACCCTGCGCTGGATGATGCCGGCCCTCTTCATCATGATCCTGCTGCTGGTGGCCTTCGGCCTTACCCTGCCGGGCGCCATGGCCGGGGTGCGCCACTTCCTGATGCCCGATTTCAGCAAGCTCGGCATGTCGGGTGTGCTGGACGCCATGGGGCTGGCCTTTTTCTCCCTCTCCATCGGCCTTGGCATCCACACCACCTATGGCGCCTACCTGCCTTCCAGTGAAGGGGTCGGTCGCTCCAGCCTCTGGGTGGTGCTGCTGGCGAGCGTCATCGCCGTGCTGGCGGGCCTGATGATCTTCCCGGTACTGGCGGCGACCGGTATTGACCCGGCCTCGGGCCCGGGCCTCACCTTCATGACCATGCCGGCGGTGTTCCAGCAACTGCCCTTCGGCCAGGGGCTGGCGGTGGTGTTCTTCTCCCTGCTGGTGGTGGCGGCGCTCTCCTCCTCCATCTCCCTGCTGGAGCACTTGCAGTGCTTCCTGTGCGAGAGCCTGGGCTGGTCCCGCCGCGCGGCGTGCAACCTGGTCATTGCCCTGGTGATGGCGGGTGGCATCCCGGTGAGCCTGTCGTTCGGTCCCTGGGCCACCCTGACCCTGTTTGGCAAGAACATCTTCGAGTTGCTGGACTTCATCACCTCCAACCTGATGATGCCCCTGTTCGGGCTGGCCCTGACGCTGCTGCTGGGCTGGCGGCTCGGTCGCCAGGCGCTGCCCGAAGGGCTGGCTCCCCACTGGCGGGCACTGCTGATGGGCTGCTGGCGCTGGCTGGCTCCCCTGCTCATTGGCGGCATTCTGGTGCGCGGCCTGGTGTAGGGAGGCTTGGTCATCTCTGCCACTCCCCGGCCGGGCTGGCCGGGGAGTGGGGTGGCAGGATTGACTCTTTATAAAAATCTGTTAATTAAAAATTAACAGAGTAACTGTCTGAAATTTCGATATTTTATTTTGGTTAAATCTGTTTTTGGTTCTGTTTTAGACTATTTCCTGTCAACTTCTCTTGCCATGGTTTAGGCTGTGGCTCCTTTTTACCGTGCAGGCGTCGCCCTCCCATGTCACCCCTTATCGCTCTCTGTGGCCGATTTAGCCCCTTCCTGGAGAGGTGACCTTGCAGGTGTCGTTTGTCTGACTGTTCATTGCCAAGGTCGCCCTCAGGCGGCCTTTTTTGTTGCGGCGCACACCGCGTCTAGCCATGGAGTATCGAACTGATGTTGTCTTGCCCGGAGGTTGTATGAGCCAGGTTCAGTGGTCTTCCCGTATTGGTCATGTGCTGGCGGCCGCCGGCTCGGCGATCGGCCTTGGCGCCATCTGGAAGTTTCCCTATGTGACAGCCACCAACGGTGGCGGTGCCTTCCTGCTGGTGTTCCTGCTCTTCAGCTTCACCCTGGGGGTCGCGGTGCTGGTGGGGGAGACCCTGCTCGGCAGCCGCAGCCAGCGCGGCGTGCTCGGCGCCTTCCACAAGCTGGTGGGGCCGAACTGGCGCTGGATGGGTTACATGGGGATCCTGTGTGGCTTCTTCATCTACAGCTTCTACAGCGTGGTGGGGGGCTGGACCGTGGGCTATGCAGCCCTGGCCGTGGGCGGCGAGCTCAACCTGAGTGAGGCGAGCACCCTCACCGCACTCTTTACCGGTTATGTGAGCGATCCCCTCTGGCCGGCCCTCACCCATCTCGTCTTCGCCGGGCTCACCTGGTGGTTCGTGCAGGGAGGGCTGCAACAGGGGGTGGAGCGGGCGCTGCGCTGGATGATGCCGGCCCTGTTCGTGATGATGCTGCTCCTGGTGGTGACCGGGCTCTCAATGCCGGGGGCCATGGCCGGGGTACGCCAGTTCCTGATGCCCGACTTTTCCCACCTGACGGGGCAGGGGGTGCTCGACGCCCTGGGGCTGGCGTTCTTCTCCCTCTCCATTGGCCTCGGGGTACACACCACCTATGGCGCCTACCTGCCGAGCAGTGACGGGGCGCTGCGCTCCGGGGTCTGGGTGGTCACCCTGGCGAGCTGCATCTCGGTGCTGGCGGGGCTGATGATCTTCCCGGTGCTGGCCTCCACCGGCATCGATCCTGCCGCCGGCCCCGGCCTCACCTTCATGACCATGCCGGCGGTGTTCAACCACCTGCCGTTCGGTCAGGGGCTGGCGGTGATCTTCTTCCTGCTGCTGCTGGTGGCGGCGCTCTCCTCCTCCATCTCCATGCTGGAGCACCTGGTGCGCTTCACCACCGAGGAGTGGGGCTGGTCGCGCCGCAATGCCTGCCGGGTCCTGACCCTGCTCATCATGGCCTGCGGCATTCCGGTCAGTCTGTCGTTCGGGCCCTGGGCTGACTACACCCTGTTTGGCAAGACCCTGTTCGATCTGCTGGATTACCTCACCTCCAACCTGATGATGCCCCTGTTCGGTCTGGTGCTGACCCTGCTGCTTGGCTGGAAGCTGGGGGACAGTATTGTGCCTGCGGATCTCTCGCCGCTGATGCGTGGTGCGCTGCTCTGGTGCTGGCGGCTGGTCGCCCCCCTGCTGATCGCGGGGATCCTGGTGCGGGGCTTGTTGTAACGCACCTGCCAGGGCGGCATGCACCGCCCTGGATGGCTATAGGCCCTGATGGGGACCGAGGGGCGGCAGTTTGGGGGCTAGGTGGGATCTCACCTGTTGCAGGGTCTCCCGATAGGCGTTCCCATGGTGTTCCAGGAAGGCGGCACTGTGGTTGAGACGCTGCTCCAGCCTGTCCACCAGGCGGGCCACCGCCGGGGCCGCCATGCCGGCGGGCCAGCACTGGGTCAGCAATACCAGCAGTTGCCAGGCATCCCCCGCCTGGGCCGGGAATCGCTCCTGCAGGGTCAGAGCACTCTGCACGGCGAGCTGGAGCTGACCCGTGGTCATGGCCCGTTGCCGCTCCTCGCGCAGCTGGGTCAGCAGCTGCTCCCGCTGCGCCAGTTGCCGCGCCAGATCGTCGACCACCTGCAAAATGAGCCCCTGCAACAGCGGGGTCTGTGCCACCGGCCCCTGATATTGGCCGAGCTGGGCCAGATAACGCTGGGCATGGTGGGGAAGCCCGCAGAACTGGCTGACGGCCACCCCGAGCAACTGGTTGAGGTGATTGTCCCGCGCCGCCTCCGGCGGGTGCTTGGCCAGCAGCATCAAGGCGTCATCGAATCGATAATCCAGACCCAGCATCAGGGCGCGCAGCAGCCCCTCCTCGTGGGCCCGCAGGGTCACGGCCTGCTGGCCGAGCTCCTCCAGGGCCTGCTGCAGCCCATGAACTCTGGCCTCTCCCGGTGGATGCCAGAGCACCGCCAGGGTCGCATCCAGCAGGCAGCGTTCGACAGAGTGGCGAAACGTCTGTTTGGGGAAGTAGCGCAGGATGAAATCGCTGGCCTGCGCCAGCACCTGACCTTCATCCCTTCGCAGTAAGGCCAGCAAAATGGCCACCTGGCGCCACTGCGGCTGCCAGGGGCAGCGTTGGAGCAAGCCTGACAAGGTTTCCCAGGCCGGATCCCACTGCGCCTCGTGCAGTTGGCAGGCGAGAACCAGCGCCTGATGGATGACGGGGGGCAGTCGCTCCCGGTTGCGGGCCAGATCCTTGTGGGCGCTCTCCACCCGGTTCAGCCCGAGCAGAGCCTGGTTCAGTCCCTGGCGTGGCCACCAGGCATCGTGCTCCGTGGTGCAGATGGCGTAGTGCTGGGCGGCCTGCACCCGTTCCCCGGCTTGCAGCAGCATGTAGCCCTTTACCCTGTCCATCTGTGCTTCCAGCCCCTTGTGGCTGGCGTGCCGGTAAAGCAGATCCTCGCACTGGGCGCAGGCGCTGCGCCACTCCCTGAGCGTCATGGGGGTGGCCAGGGGGCGGGTCACCGTGGTCAGTGCCAGCAGCGCTTGCAGGCTGTGCGCCAACTGCTCCGTGGTGAAGGGCACGGCCAGACGCAGGGCGAAATAGAGGTCGGAGGGGGGGAACTGGCCGGTGTCCTCGTCCTGCTCCAGCAGCAGGAGCACGCAGCCGGGCGCGAGCAGGCCCAGGTGGTGTGCTTCATGCAGCAGCCTGACTCCCTCGTGGGCCTGGTGGTGATACTGGCGGCAAAGAATGGCATCGAAGGCGTGCTGGCGCAGCAGGGCGGGCAGGCTTGCAATCTCTTTGCAGTGGAACAGCTCGGTGGGGGGCAGCCCCAGATCACTCAGTCCCTGGGTGAGGGTCGAGCCCATCATGGCATCGTCTTCGATGAGGAGGATCTGCATCTTTGACGCTCCTTCGCCGGTCGGGGGGGCGAGGTTGGATTCAAAGTTAGCCTCCACTCTCCCGCGAGAGCCAGAGGGGGTCAATACCCCACCTGGGTCAGGAATGGCTCAGTGCCAGCCTTGGGCAGGGCAAAGAAAGCATCACTGAAGGCCGGGCCCCCTGGCCGAGAAGGGGCAGTCCCGCTGGGGGACTCGCAGCTCCCCGGCTCCCGACTCTCCCTGCCAGGCGAGCTCGAGCTGGCCCAGGCGCCCGAGGCGGCGCAGCTCGAACTCGTAGCGCAGGCAGGGGTTGTCGGTGGGCAGCTGTGTCATTCCGGCGGGCAGCCGGTAGTCGTAGCGCAGCAGGGGGCCATCTTGCAGCCGGCTTTGCACGGGCACCAGTCCCTCCGCCGTCGGTGCGGGGGCCTTGAGATAGCGGCGCAGCGCCACCGGGGCGTCGATGGCTTTTTGATAGTGAAGGCCGTTCATGGCTGCCAACTCCTCCTCCAGCCGCGTCAGCTCCCCCTCCAGCCCGCTCAGGGCGGCGCCAAGCTGTTGATGGGCCGGGGAGGCGCAGCCTCCCAGCAGCAGGGTCGCGATCAGCAGGGCGGGACGGACGGCAGACATGAAGGTTCCTCGGGTGCCAGGGTCAATGACTATAGCAGGGGATTGGTGGGCGGCGTGCCCCTCAGCAGCCCGGCGAGGCGCTCCAGCCCTTCGGCGACGCGGGCGTCGGTGGCGGGCTGACTCAGGCTGAGGCGTACTCCCTGCGGGGCGGCAAACTGGCCGGCGGCGAAGTGTTCTCCGCTGGCGACCCCCACGTCAAGGGCGTTGGCGGCCTCCGCAAACTCCTGGCTGCGCCAGGGCTCGGGCAGCGGCAGCCAGGCGTGCATGGACCCCGGCTGCCAGCGCGCTCCCGGCAACAGGTGGTGCAGGAGCTCACCCCGGCGCGCCAGGATTTTTCGCTGGTGTTCGATGAGCGGCATGATCTGGCGCTGGCTCACCAGTTTGCAGGCCAGCTCGATGAGCAGCGGACTCACCATCCAGCTCGACAGCCGCATCGCCTGGGCGAAGCCGTTGCGAAGGGCGGGAGGGGACAACACGAAGCCGACCCGCAGGCCGCCGCAGGCGATCTTGGCGAGACTGCCGAGGTAGATGACCCGCTCCGGTGCCAGGTTGACCAGGGGAGGGAGCGCACTTTCGGGCAGCAGGCCGTTGACGTCATCCTCGACGATCAGCAGATCGTGGCGACGGGCGATGGCGACGATGGCGTCGCGTCGCGCCAGGCTCATGGTGGCCGTGGTGGGGTTTTGCAGGGTGGGGGTGAGGTAGAGCAGCTTGGCCCGGCGGGTACGGCACGCGGCATCCAGCGCCTCTGGCAGCAGTCCCTCCTCATCCATCGCCAGTCCCACCACCTGATTCTTGAGCTGGCGTGCATTGCCCAGCATGCCGGGGTAGCTCAGTCCCTCGCAAAACAGGGTCTCTCCCACGCAGCCGGTGGCCAGCAGGGCCAGCATGATGCCGTGCTGGGCACCATGGCTGAACAGCAGGCGATCTTCGCTCGCCGTGATGCCCTGCTCGGCGAGCCAGTCGACGAACAGCTGGCGCTGTGCGGGGCGTCCCGCCTCCTTGTCATAACCGAGCAGGCCGTTGAGATCCCCCTGCGCCAGCTCGGTGAGCAGGGGCCTGATGATGGCGCCCCTGTCCAGCTGGACCGGGAGGTTCTGCCACAACTCGATGCGCTGGCTGTCTTCATTGCGGATCACCCATTCGTTGGCGGGATCCGCCGCTCCCCTGACCCAGGTGCCGTGCCCGACCCGGGCCGCCAGCAGGCCCCGTCGCTCCGCCTCGGTGTAGGCGCGGGTGACGGTGCCCACGGTGACCCCCAGCTTATCTGCCAGGGCCCTGTGGGTCGGCAGCCGGGTCTCGGGTGAGAGGATGCCGGTGGCGATGGCCTGCTCGATGGCCTTGACCAGTTTGAGGTAGAGGGGCCCCTCGAAAGGGGTGAGGTCGGGCGTCCAGATTGTCATGGTGACAATAAATCCATTGATCCAAGATTGTCCGCAATATAGCGTGATTATCAGTCTTTACACAACCAACAAGCACACATTGTATCGGTACAATGTGGCGAGAAAGGAGTCTCCCCATGACCATCGAATGGTATGCCACCCTGTTTGGCTTCGCCCTGCTCACCTGCGGCACGCCCGGGCCGAACAACCTGATGTTGACGGCGTCCGGTGCCAACTTCGGCGTGCGTCGCACCCTGCCCCATCTCATCGGGGTGGCGGTGGGCCAGCCTGTGTTGCAACTGGTGCTGGCGCTCGGTTTCTATCCGCTGTTCGAGCGCTGGCCCCTGCTCAAGCTGAGCCTGCAGGTGCTGGGCAGCCTTTACCTGCTGTGGCTGGCGTGGCGCATCGCGGTGGCAGGCGCTCCCGGAGATCCCGCCAGTCGTGCCCGCCCCCTGACCCTGCTTGAAGGGCTGGGTTTCCAGTTCCTCAATCCCAAGGCGTGGATGATGGGGATCTCGGCCATCAGTCTGTTCAGCCTGCCGGGGGGCGACTACTGGCCCAGTATGTGGGGCATCATGAGTGTCTTCCCCATGGCGGGGTTCCCGGTCTGCTTCGCCTGGGTGATGTTTGGCCATCAGCTCAGCCGCTGGATCAACTCGGACAAGGGGTGGCGTCGTCTCAACGGCAGCCTGGGTGCCTTGACCGCCCTGTGCGTGGTGATGCTCTGGTATTAACAGCACCTTGATTATTCATGCAAAGAAAATGCATTGCTGACCTTGTCGTCAGGGCGTCGGCTCTGCATATTAGGAGGCTTGCCGTATCTGAACGAGGTTGAGATGGATCTGAACTGGTTGCTCCCCCTGGCGGGCTTTGCCCTTATCACCTGTGGCACGCCGGGCCCCAACAACATGCTGCTCACCAGTGCCGGGGCCGCCCAGGGGTTTCGCCGCTCCGTGCCTCTGCTGGTGGGGGTGGTGGGGGGCATCAACCTGATGATCCTGGCCACGGCCCTGGGGCTTGGGGTGGTGTTCGAGCGTCTGCCCCTGCTGCACGACGGCCTCAAGCTGGTGGGGTCGGCCTACCTGCTCTGGCTGGCCTGGAAGGTGGCCAACGCCAGTGGCCCGGCGGAGGGGAACCGGCCGCTCATCCCGGCCCATCAGGGGGCCCTGCTGCAACTGCTCAACCCCAAGGCCTGGATGATGGCGCTCTCCGCCATCAGCGGCTTCACCCTGGCGGGGGAGGCTTACTGGCCGTCCGCGGGCTGGGTGCTCGGCATTTTCTTCGTGACCGGCCTCTATACCGGTGCCTTCTGGGTGCTGTTCGGTGCCCAGGTGCGCCGCCTCATCCGCACCGCCACCGGTTGGCGTCGTTTCAATCTGGGCATGGGGCTCGCCACGGCGGCCTGCGTGCTGATGATCTGGGTTTAGGCCTCGGCCTGAGCCTTTACCGGCTGTCTTGTTGGCCCTTCGGGGCCTTTTTTATTGCCGGGGCGGTGCAATCAAACGCGCCCCCTGAGGGATTGCGGCATTGGTTTGCATCATCGGGTTACATAAGGAGATCCCATGAAATGTATCGGTCTGCTGGGTGGCATGAGCTGGGAGTCCACCGTCAGCTATTACCAGGCCCTCAACCGGGGGGTACGCGAGCGGCTCGGCGGTCTGCACTCGGCGCGGGTGCTGCTGAGCAGCGTGGATTTTGCCGGGATAGAGCGGTTGCAGCACGCCGGTGACTGGCCCGCCACCGCCCGTCTGCTGGCGGCCGAGGCCAGGGCCATTCAGGCCGGTGGCGCCGATTTCCTGCTGATCGGAACCAACACCATGCACAAGGTGGCGCCGGAGATCGAGGCCGCCATCGACATTCCCCTGCTCCACATCGCCGATGCCACGGCCCATCGCCTCCAGGCCGACGGGGTGACCCGGGTGGGTTTGCTCGGCACTCGCTTCACCATGGAGCAGGATTTCTACAAGGGGCGGCTCCAGGAGCGCTTCGGGCTGGAGGTGCTGGTGCCTGATGACGTTGCACGGGAGCGGGTGCACCGCATCATCTATGACGAGCTCTGCCTCGGCGACATTCGCGAGTCGTCTCAGGCCGAGTATCTGGCCATCATCGCCGATCTGGCACAGGCCGGTGCCCAGGCGGTGATCCTGGGTTGCACCGAAATCGCCCTGCTGGTGGGGGCGTGCCAGGCCGCCGTGCCCCTCTATGACACCACCGCCATCCACGCCGAAGCCGCGGTGACGCTGGCCCTTGCCTGATGTGATGCGGGCGGGGTGACCCTCTCGGCGCCCCGCCTGTTTTTTCCTCCTTTGATAACTGTGAGTCAGCCTTCATTTCAGCAGGGCTGAAGCCGTTTTTATTGTCAATCGGCTCACATTTCCTCCGTTTGTCTCTTGAGTCCGGGGCGTCAGACGCCTAGTTTTCGATCACTGAAACGATTCAGCCTTCACAAAAACAAGAGACACGAGGATAAATCCATGTTGAAGAAACTCTCCATTGCCGTGCTGCTCGCCCTGGGCGCCACCGCGGGTCACGCCGCCGAATTTCTGCTGACCGACTCCCAGCAAGGGCTGGATGTGGGCGACTGGAAGATCACCAGCGAGAAGCTCGGCATCAAGAGTCCGGTTCCCTTCACCATCGAGAAGAAACGCCTGCACGGCGGCCGCCAGGAAGGGGTGGATCTGCTCATCGTCGACAATGGCGTCATGAAGATCACCCTGGTGCCGACCCGCGGCATGGGGATCAAGGAGGTCAAGGCGGCGGATCTGCGCCTAGGCTGGGATTCACCGGTCAAGGAGGTGGTCAACCCCGCCTTCATCGATCTCGAGAGCCGTGGCGGCCTCGGCTGGCTCGACGGCTTCAACGAGATGCTGGTGCGCTGCGGCTACGAGTGGACGGGTCATCCCGGGGTGGATGACGACGGCCGCCTCAAGAGCCTCCATGGCCGGGTGCAGAACATTCCCGCCTCCGTGGTCAGCGTGACCGTGGACGAAGAGCCGCCCTACGCCATCCACGTGCTGGGCCGGGTGGACGAGCGCACCTTCAAGATGAGCGAACTGGTCACCTGGACCCAGCTGAGCGTGGTGCCCGGTCAGGCGGAGTTTGCCCTGCAGGACAAGCTGACCAACCACGCGGATTACGAGAACGAGTACCAGATCATCTATCACGGCAACTTCGGGGCCCCCATTCTGGAGGAGGGAGCCAGGGTGAGCACGCCGGTGAAGCAGATCTCCCCGTTCAATGACTACGCCAAGGCCGGACTCAAGGGTTGGCAAACCTATCTGGAGCCCACCAAGGGCTTCGACGAGATGGTGTTCAACCTGGTGCCCTACAGCGACGCCGACGGCAATACCCTGGCAGTGCTGAACAACCGGGCCGGCAACGCCGGAGTGGCGGTGGGCTACAACACCCGACAGCTGCCGGTGCTGACCCTGTGGAAGAACACCGACACCCGGGCCCAGGGCTATGTGACCGGCATCGAACCCGGTACCAGCTATGCCTACAGCACCAAGTACCAGCGCCCGCTCGGGCTGGTCCCCAAGATCCAGCCGGGGGAGACCAAGACCTTCGATCTGACCTATCGCCTGCTGCAAAATGCCGACGAAGTGAAGCAGGCCCTGGCCCAGGTGGAGAAGATCCAGGGCGGTCGGGCCACCGAGCTGCGCGAGCAACCCCTGGTCAAGCTGCCATAAGGGAGAGACGCCCAGCAAAAAGCCGCTCCATGAGCGGCTTTTTCATATCAGGCCCGTCGATCAGACGTGGCTGTACATGGCTTCTATCTCGCGCTGGTACTTGGCCTCGATGATCTTGCGGCGCAGCTTCATGGTGGGGGTGATCTCCCCGAGCTCCATGGAGAAGGCGCTCGGCAGCAGGGTGAACTTCTTCACCTGCTCGAACTTGGCCAGCTCCTTTTGCAGATCCTGAATGCGGGCCTCGAAGAACTCCATCACCCGGGAGTGGCGCAGCAGCTCGGTCTTGCACTGGTACTGCAGGTTGATGGAGCGGGCGTACTCCTCCAGGGATTCGAAGCAGGGCACGATGAGCGCCGACACGAAGTGGCGGGCATCGGCGACGATGGCAATCTGCTCGATGAAGCGATCCTTGCCGAGGGTCCCCTCGACCAGTTGCGGCGCCACGTACTTGCCGTTGGAGGTCTTCATCAGCTCCTTCAAGCGCTCGGTGAAGTAGATGTTGCCCTCGTCATCCAGCTCGCCTGCATCGCCGGTGCGCAGGAAGCCATCCTCGGTCATCACCTCGGCGGTGGCCTCCGGCTTGTTGTAGTAGCCACGCATCACGGTGGGGGCGCGCACCAGCAGTTCGTTGTTCTCGCCGAGTTTAACCTCGATGCCGTTTAGCGCCGTGCCGATGGAGCCCAGCCTGAACTGGGTGTCTTCATAGCAGCAGACGGTGGCGGTGGTCTCGGTCATGCCGTAGCCGTACTTGAGGTTGAGCCCCATGGCCTGGAAGAAGAGATTCACCTCGTCCGCGAGACGGGCGCCCGCCACCGGCAGGAAGCGGGTACGACCGCCGAAACGGGCGCGCAGTTTGCGAAACACCAGGCGCTCGGCAAGCCAGAGCTGGCCATAGAGCAGGGGAGAGGCGGACTTGCCCGCCTGACGGGTGGCGACCATCTGCTTGCCCACCCGGGTGGCCCAGCCGAACAGGGCGCGGCGCAGGCGCGGCGCCTGGGCGACCTTGGCCTGGATCATGGCGTAGGCCTTCTCGTAGAGGCGGGGCACGGCGCACATCACGGTGGGCTTCACCTCGCCGATGACATCCATCACCTTCTGCGGGTCGCGAATGTAGACGTTCTCGGCGCCGCAATAGAGCACGTAGTAGCTCCAGGCACGCTCGAACACATGACTCAGCGGCAGCATGCAGAGGGAGACATCCTGCTCGCTGAGGTCGAGGCGAGCGTCATGCATCTCGAAGCAGGCGGCCATGTTGGCGAAATCGAGCATGACCCCCTTGGGTTCGCCCGTGGTGCCCGAGGTGTAGATGAGGGTCAGCAGGTCGTCCATGCGGTAGTGGCGCTCGCGCTCGCGCAGCACCAGCTCGCTGGGTGGGTGGTTGCCGGAGACGAGGAAGGTCTGGAAGTGGCTGGCAGCGGCGCAGCCGCGCAGATCGACGGTGCCGTCCAGGGCGACGATGTGGCTTATCTCGCCGCTGTCGATGAGGTGCAGCGCCTGATCGAACTGGGGCTGCTCCCCCACGAACAGCATCCTGATGCCGGCATCCTTGACGATGTAGCGCAGCTGATCGAGGGTGCTGGTGGGGTAGATGGGCACGCTGACGCCGCGGGCGGCCAGGATGCCGAGGTCGGCCTGGGTCCACTCGGGCATGTTGCGGGCATAGATGCCGACCATCTCGCCGGACTGGTGGCCCGCCCGGATCAGGCCTTGGGCGCAATAATCCATGGCCTGACCCAGGGTGCGCCAGCCGATGGCGCGCCACTGGCCATCCTGCTGGACGCGCAGGGCGGCCTTGTTGCCAAGGCGGGCAATACGCTCACGCATCACTCTAACCAGATGAAACTGCGACATCTCACGCATCCTCAAGTAACAGTTGTGCGCCCGCAGGGGCACCAAAATCGGGGCTGGAGTTTAAACTCTAACATTACAGCTTACAAGTGTGCGCCATTTGTCCTGGATCACAAAGTCGTCAACCAGATGAGAGTGAGGCATGATAGGGGGCAGGGATCGGATTCATTCAGGGAGTTGCACCATGAATATCGGGATCAAGAGCCTGTTCACCGGCGTGTTGCTGCTGTTGGCGGGGGCAGGCGCCCTCTGGTATCTGCTGGGGGGCGCGGGGGAGCAGGATAATCCCTGGCTGAGTGGCGCCGAGGGCTATGAGCAGGCGCAGCGGCTGGCGCTGAGGGAAGGATACCCCTTGCTCTACGTGATCGAGCGCGCCAAGTGCCGACGCTGCAAGGCGCTGAATACCAGGCTGTGGCGTGCCCCCGAGATGCAATCCGCCCTGGCGGGGCTGGTGAAGGTGCGACTCAACCCGGATGCGGGGGATGGCAGCGAGCACATTCTGCGCCGCTTCCCCCAGGTTGCGACGGCCCCTGGCATTTATGTCCAGCGACCGGGTGAGCCGCTTCGCCCCATCAAGATCGCGGTGGATATCGAACAGATCTGGATGCCCGGTGTCACCTACGGCCGCGGCTTCTTCATGCCCCTCTCGGGAGCCGCCTTCGAGGCCGTGCTGAGGGTGACCCTGAGCCTGGAAGACCCCTCCATCGACAACGCGCCCCTGCCCTGAGGGGGGAAGCGAAGCGGGGGAGTCAGGGAGGTCAGAGGGGGGCGCCCGCTGACGGCGGTCTGCTGTGGGTTGTCAGCCGAAGTCGAACAGACGGGACATCAGCACGGCATCCTCCCTCTCCTGCCCGGTGCCATAGTAGTCGGCACGGCGGCAATACTCGGCAAACCCCTCGCTCTCGTAGAGGTTGATGGCGGTGCGGTTGCCGGCCCTGACCTCCAGGAACCAGGCCTCGGCCTTGCTGGCCTTGCTGCGGGCCAGGTACTCCCTGAGCAGCGCCCGCCCCAGCCCCTTGCCCTGAAAATCGGGGTGTACGCAGATGTTCATCAGGGAGCTGTCTCCCGCCACCAGATCCGAGATGTAGAAACCGGCCGGTCGTCCGTCCACCAGCATCAGGCCGTTGAGATAGCGCGGCCCGAAGCAGGAGAGCAGGTTGGCCTGGCTCCAGGGCTCCTGGTGGGCGGCCTGCTCGATGGGGTAGATGGCTTCGAAGTCGGATTCGAGCAGGGGGCGAAAGTGGGGCAAGAGGTCAGACATGGTCACTCCGGACGGGATTCAGGCTTGCGATGGACACCATGGCCGTGCCATGGTCGTGAGCATCAAGGGGTGTGGCGCTGCCGGCACTGCTGCCAGAGGGCGCGCTTGTGTGCCCCATCGGGCTTGAGCGGGCAGACCAAGGCATCGGGCCAGCGAGGGTCCGGCGCCGTCAGCCAGAGCAGGGGCGAAGTGGCCCCCGCGGGTAGGGAAGGCATCTCGGACAACAGGGAGACCTCGTCCGTGCCAAGGCCGAGCCAGCGGCAGATGTCCCCGAGCAGGGAGGGCGCGGGCAGCGTCTCTGCCAGCAGCCAGAGCTTGCCGGTCGGCAGAGGGGCAGTCTCCTGCGGGGCCAGCACCTCGTCGGCGGGCGTGTTTGCCGGCTGTGCGGCGCCGTCGGGGCTGGTGCCTCCCGCCAGGAGTCGGCCTCTTTGTTGCCAGAGGGGGATGCCCATGCGGGCCAGGATGCGCTGGCGCAGCGGGTCCAGCAGGGGATCTTGCATGGCGAAGGCTCACTCTTGATCTGCGTTGGGGTAAATAATGATGCGCAGAGTACACTCTCGCGGGATTTGCTGCACCCCGGACGTGCGCTTTTCGCCCTGTGGCGATGGCAAACGAGCGCCTCCCCGGGGGCAGAGATGACAGACAATGAGAGTGGGGCGGGGCCAGAGGCCGGACCCCGTCACCACGGATGACCTATCAGCTTCGGAACTGTGCCTATGCCGCCTTTAGCCCAGAATACTGTTCGTGCCACCCCCATTCATGAGCGCCTGCCACGGCTCCTTTCCGCCCTTGGTGAGGGACTGTATGAGCGCCAGGATGCCCTGCGGCTCGGCCTGCTGGCGGCCCTGAGTGGCGAGAGCGTCTTTCTGCTGGGCCCCCCGGGCATCGCCAAGAGCCTGATCGCGCGGCGCCTCAAGCTGGCGTTTCAGGATGCCCGCCATTTCGAATACCTGATGACCCGTTTCAGTACGCCGGAGGAGGTGTTCGGCCCCCTCTCTATCCAGGCGCTCAAGGAGGATGGCAAGTACCTGCGGTTGACCAGCGGCTACCTGCCGGAGGCCGAGGTGGTCTTCCTCGACGAGATCTGGAAGGCGGGCCCCGCCATCCTCAACACCCTGCTCACCGCCATCAACGAGCGGCAGTTTCGCAACGGCGACAGCCAGCACCCCATTCCCATGCGGCTGCTGGTCACCGCCTCGAACGAGCTGCCTGCCCCGGACAGCGGGCTGGAGGCGCTCTACGACCGCATGCTGGTGCGGGTCTGGATGGACAGGGTGCAGGAGAAATCCAACTTCCAGGCCATGCTGGCGAGCGATGGCCAATCCCATCAGAACCTGACCCCCTCGGTGCAGATTCGGGGGGAAGAGTACGACGCCTGGCAAGATGCCATCGAGCAGGTGCGCCTGCCGGACGCCTGTTTCGAACTCATCTACCAGCTGCGCCAGCAGCTCGACAGCCAGCTCGGGCACGGCTGCTATGTCTCGGATCGGCGCTGGAAGAAGGCGGTGCGGCTCATCAAGGCGAGCGCCTTCTTCAATGGCCGCGACGAGGTGGCGCCCCTGGATCTGCTGCTGTTCAAGGATTGCCTCTGGCACGACGAGGCTTCCCGCACCGCGCTGCTGGAGATGATCGGCGAGTTTTCCCGCCTCTACGGCTACCAGCAACTGGCGCTGACCCGGGAGCTGCTCTCCTTGCGCGAGCAGTTCAAGCAGTTGCAGGGGGCGGTCGCCCTGCGCATCGGCTGCAAGGCGGTCAAGCGCAAGCAGTGGTTCGGCCGCCGCGCCCGCGGCACCGAACTGCCGCTGGCCAACGCCAGGCCGTTCGGCAAGCTGGTGCACTTCCAGCTGCTCACCCCGGCGCCCCTGGATGGCAGCGATCCCGAGCGCCTCACCGGCACCCTCACCTTCGATCGCACCCTGCTCTCTCACTGGCACCCCACCGGGGAGGCGCTGGTGGGCTGGCCCCTCGGCAACCCCAAGGAGGGGCACTACGAGCTGGTGCTGGACGAGCAGTTGCGGCTGCACGTGCTGGATATCCAGCGCCAGCCTGTGCCCCTGATGCTGGTGGAGCGCACCCCCATCCCCGAGGTGGTGATGGCCCCCTGGCTGTCGGCCCTGGACGACCTGACGGGCCAGGTGAACCGGGTGCTGCAAAACCTCAAGGGCCAGCGCAACCTGTTCGACCGTCACCAGCCCCATCTGTTCGTGGGGGACAACTGGCTGCGTCAGGTGGAGGACAGCTTCTTCGTGCTGAACCGGGACCTGGAGCGGCTGGGGGCCGAGCTGCAGCAGTGGCGGGATCGTCTGCCTCTTCTCGATACACAGGTGTGACGTCGCGCCTGACGTGGGGCTGGTGAAATAAACAGGATGAAAAACATGTTTCGTCAGCATGATATTCCATCACATCTCAACGCCCGGGGTGGCCCATGCTAGAGATCGGCATGATGGACCTGGGGCTGCTCATGGGGGAGGGGGAACTGGCGGGGGAGATGGCGCTGCTGCTTGCCTCCACCCCCAAGATCTCCGAGTTCCTCAAGCGCTCGCCCCTGCAGGGGAAGCTGCTCAGAAAGCGCATCCAGACCTGGAGCGAACAGCTTGGGGAGGAGATGCGCCACAAGCCGGTGCCGGTGGCTCTCGAGCGGGAATACCTGCTCTATCAGGCCCACCGGCAACTGCCCCTGCCGGAGCTGGTGGGGCGCCTGCCCGCCTTGCTGGAAGCCCTTGAGCAGCACAGCCCCTTCGCGGGGGATGCCCGCAGCCTGGTGCGCCAGATAGTGGCCCAGCCCACCGAGGGACTGCGCCAGCTCTTCATCGAGAAGTGGCGCGCCAGCCTGGTGGGCAGCCTGTTGCAGTTGCAGCAGCAGATAGCGGAGGCGGAGCGGGAGAAGCAGCGCCAGGAGATAGAGGATCAACTGCTGGCCAACCGGACCCTGGCCGATGCCCTGGATCCGCACCAGATCTCCGCCGGGGGGCTCTGGGATCTGGCCCAGGGGAGCTGGCACAAGCGCAGCCTGGCGCTGGTGAAGCAGTACGCCGGCATGTTGCAGCAGGAGCCTTTGCTCGCGGAGATCGCCGCCCTGCTTGGGCGCAGCGAGCGGGAGCGGCGCAGCGAGGACAGGACGCTGCCGCCGGTGCCTGTGCACGAGCTGGAGGAGGTGCAAAGTGACGATGTGCCCGACGATCTGGTGGGGGTGCACCCGGCCAGCGATCTGATGCGCCTCCTGCCGAGCGAGGCGGTGATGCTGGCGCTGCCGGAGCTGGAGCTGGAGTTCTATCGCCGTTATCTGGAGCGGCGCCTGCTGAGCTACCAGTCGCGGGGCACCCTGCCGCGCCAGCGTCTGATGCTGCGCTCCCCCGAGCAGGGAGGGCAGGAGGTGCAGCCGCGTGGCCCTTTCATCGTCTGCGTCGATACGTCAGGTTCCATGGGGGGCTATCCGGAGGAGTGTGCCAAGGCGCTGTTTCTCGCCCTGCTCAAAGGGGCGATGGAGGAGAAGCGGGGCTGCTATCTGATGCTCTTCTCCACCGAGGTGGCGACCCTGGAGATCACCGCCGACACCGGGCTTGAGAAGGCGGAGCGCTTTCTCTCCATGAGTTTTCACGGGGGGACCGATCTGGTGCCCTGCCTGGAGCAGGCCCTGACCCAGCTTGAACAACCCGCCTTTGCCAAGGCCGACGTGCTGGTGATCTCCGACTTCATCGCCCAGAACCTGCCCCACGCCCTGCTCGAGCGGATGAACCGGCGACGGGCGCAGCAGACACGCTTCCATGCGGTCGCCATGTCCCGTCACGCCAAGGCGGCCATTTTGCGGGTGTTCGACAACAGCTGGCTGCTCGATTGCGGCCTGCGTGGACGCCTGCTGCGGCGCTGGCAGCGCCATTGAGGGCGCTCAGGCTCAGAGCGTGGGCCTGTGGTAGAGGCCCCGTTCGTTGACCTGCTCCTGATCCAGCAGCGGCTGACCGCTTGGCTGGGCAATGTAAAAACCCCGCTTGCCGCTGCGCTTGACCCTGTACATGGCCTGATCCGCCCGGGCCAGTGCTGCGCCGAAATCGTCCTGGGGCCGGATGGCCGCAATCCCCATGCTCAGTCCCACCGAGGCGTCCCCGTTGGGCAGCTCGAAGGGGGTGGCGATGGCATCGATGCACTGGCGGGCGAGGTGGCTGGTGCGGGGATCGTCGCACGCCCAGGGCAGCAGCAGCACGAACTCGTCCCCGCCGATGCGTCCCAGCCGTACCTCCTCGCCGCAGCAGTGGCGAAGGCGCTGGGCAAGGGAGACCAGCAGTTCGTCACCTGCCCGGTGGCCCAGGTTGTCGTTCACCAGCTTGAAGTCATCGAGATCGATGAAACAGATGGCCTGGTACTCCCCGGGAAAGTGGCGGTGCAGCGCGGTGCGGTTGAACAGGCCGGTGAGGGGATCCCGGTGGGCAAGCTGGGCGAGCTGCTGCTCGTACTCCTTCTCGTGGGTGATGTCGATGTGGGTGCCCATCACCCGGACGGGGTTGCCCTGATCATCCCGCTCCACCACCCGGCCCCGGTCCAGCACCCAAGTGGTCTTGCCATCCTTGGCGATCATGCGGTGCATCGCCTGATAAAACGGGCTCTTGCCCTCCAGATGGTCGAAGAAGGCCTGCAGCACCTGCTCCCTGTCCTCCGGGTGCAGGTGGGCGCGCCAGACGTCGAAGTGGGCCGACAGCTCCTTGGGCTGGTAACCGAGCATGGAGCCCCAGCGCCGGTTGAAGATGATGAGTTTGCCGGTGGGCACATGGTTCTGCCAGATGCACAGGCCGGTGCCATCCATGGCTGCGTCCAGCTTCTCCCGCGCGTCATCCGCGATGCGTTTGAGACGCTCGTTCTCCAGCAACAACCTGTCGTAAGCCTCCCTCAGCTCCTCGTAGGTCATTCCTCATCCCTTCCCCTGTTCGAAAGCATATATAGTCGATGCACTCTCTCCTTCTGTAAAGAAGGGGATAGGGGAGGCTCTTGTTCGATATGAGGAGTTTTCTCACCCTCTGGCGGCTGTGCGCCCAGAGTCTGTGGGGATATGATGACAGCGGTGAGCGCGGCGTCCGGCCAGTGAAGAGGAGAAAATGTCCGCATGAAGATCCTGATGGGAGGTGGTCTGTTGCTGGGGGTTGCCCTGGCCCAGGCGACGCCACTGGCTGGGGACGAGTTGCAACTGGCGTTGCAGCGACTGGAAGAGTCGACGATGCCGGTGCAGGTGTTTCGCGAGCGCGTCGCCGCCCTGACTGCCGAACAGGCACACTATCCGCTCGAGGTGCAGGGCCGCCTTGCCCGGCTGCAGTGCTGGGCCCAGCCGAGTGAACGAGACGAGGAGTTTCGCCGCGCGGTGGCGTTTGCCGAGCAGGGGCTGGCGCAGGCCCGTGCCCGCAAGGACAGGGTCACCGAGGTGGGGTTGCTCGCCTGCCGCGGGTATCACCGGCAACTGCTCGGCAACATGGCCGGGGCCGGGGAGGATTACGACGCCGCCCTGACCCTGGCTCGCCGACTCGGGGATGAGCGTCAGCGTGCCGACATCCTGAGCCTGCGGGGGGAGATGTACTCCTACCAGGGGGAGCTGGCGGAGGGGCTGATGGATCTCATCGATGCCCACCAGCGCTACGAGGCGCTCGGGCTGGAGGCCAAGGGGCGCGAGGTGCTCGCCAATATTGCCAATGCCTATCGCAGGATGGGGCTCTATGAGCGGGCCGAGAGCTATTTCAAGGAGCTGGAGCACGACTACCGGCAGCTCGGGGTCGAGGAGTACCTGGTGGACATTCACAGCCAGCAGGGGCTCCTCTACATCGACACCGAAGAGTACGACAAGGCGCTGCCCCTGATGGCCGAAGCGGAGCGTTACTATCTGGGGTCAAACCAGGAAGGGGTCCTGGCCTGGAGCCGAATCGAGCTGGCCACCATCCTGCAGAAACAGGGCAAGCCGGACCAGGCCATGATCAAGCTCGATCAGGCGGCAGCCTCCCTTCATCAAGGGGAGGGGGCGGACAGCGTCACCCTGGGCCACTGGCACCTCGTCATGGCCGAGGTCCTCGAGGCCCTGAACCGACCCGGCGAGGCGCTGCGGCACCTGGACGAGGCCGAGCCCATCTTTACCCGGGAGCAGAACCTGCGCTTCCTCGCCCGGGTGCATGAGACACGGGCCCGGGTGCTGGAGCGTCAGGGGCATATCCAATCGGCCCTCACCAGCCTCAAGACCTATGTCGAGACCCGCCAGGCCCTCGAGCTCAGATTGCGGGAACAGCGCTCCTTGCAGATGCGTTTCGAGTTCGATCTCGCCCGCAAGGAGCTGGAAAACCAGACCCTCAGGTCCCAGCAGCAGTTGCAGGCGGAGAAACTCAAGCAGTTGCAGGAGCGGCGCTACTGGCAATACCTGGTGGTGGCCCTGCTGCTGGTGGTGATGGGTACCCTGGTGGTGCACCAGCGCGGGCGCACCCGCAAGATGCAGCGCCTCGCCATGACGGACGAACTGACCGGCATCCACAACCGGCGCCAGATCCAGGCCAAGGGGCGCAAATGGTTCACCCAGGCGCGGGAGGAGGGCAAACCCCTGTGCGTGCTGCTGCTGGATGTGGATCACTTCAAGAAGGTGAACGACCAGCTGGGCCACCACGTGGGGGACAGGGTGCTCACCGCCGTGGCCCAGTGCATCGAGGAGCAGTTGCGCAGCCTCGACAGGGTGGGGCGCAACGGCGGCGAGGAGTTTCTGGTGCTGCTGCCGGATACCCTTCTGGGCGAGGCCGTCGAGGTGGCGGAGCGGATCCGCCTCGCCGTCGCCTGCCTCGAGATTGAGGGGGTGCCTGCGGATCACCCCATCCGCATCAGCATCGGCTGCGCCCAGTACAAACCCGAGGATGACAACCTGGGCGAGCTGGTACGCCGGGCCGACGAGGCCATGTACGAGGCCAAGCTGGCGGGGCGCAACCGGGTGATGACGGCCCGGTGAGGCCGACCCCGGGCCCCGTGATAGCGGGCTGGGTATTTTTCACTCGCGCGGGTATAATGCCGCGCAATTTTGCTTTGATCCGGGGCCAGACCCATGTAATGCAACGCGCTTCTCCTGTCTCCACCGGCGGTCACTGACCCGCCCGCGTGGTGTCGTTGTCTGCATGGGCGCCCTGATTCCAAGGTGCTGTCCCGCATTTTTCCCACGGTGGCTCCAGGCCGCCGCTCAATAGAAGAACGTCGAATTATGTCAGCTGAATTTCTGAGTGAAGTCTCCAAGAGACGCACTTTTGCGATCATCTCGCACCCGGATGCGGGTAAAACCACCATCACCGAAAAGGTCCTGCTGTTCGGACAGGCCATTCAGCGCGCCGGTACCGTCAAGGGCCGTGGCTCGGGCCAGCACGCCAAATCCGACTGGATGGAGATGGAGAAGCAGCGCGGTATCTCCATCACCACTTCCGTGATGCAGTTCCCCTACGCCGACTGCCTGGTCAACCTGCTCGATACCCCGGGTCACGAGGACTTCTCCGAAGATACCTACCGTACTCTCACGGCGGTCGACTGCTGCCTGATGGTCATCGACGCCGCCAAGGGTGTTGAAGACCGGACCCGCAAGCTGATGGAAGTGACCCGTCTGCGTGACACCCCCATCCTCACCTTCATGAACAAGCTGGACCGCGAAGTGCGCGATCCGATGGAGGTCATGGACGAGGTGGAGCGCGAGCTCAACATCATGTGCGCCCCCATCACCTGGCCCATCGGCTGTGGCAAATCCTTCAAGGGGGTCTACCACCTCTACAAGGACGAGACCTACCTGTATCAGAGCGGTCAGGGCCACACCATCCAGGAGAAGCGGGTGGTCAAGGGGTTGAACAACCCCGAGCTGGACGCCGCCATCGGCGACGATCTGGCGGCCCAGCTGCGTGGCGAGCTGGAGCTGGTGCAGGGCGCCTCTCCCGAGTTCGATCACGACGCCTTCATCGCCGGCGAGATGACCCCGGTCTTCTTCGGGACCGCCCTCGGCAACTTCGGTGTCGACCACATGCTGGACGGCCTGACCGACTGGGCGCCAGCCCCCATGCCGCGCAAGGCCGAGAGCCGCGAAGTGGTGGCGACCGAGGAGAAGTTCTCCGGCTTCGTGTTCAAGATCCAGGCGAACATGGACCCGAAACACCGCGACCGTATCGCCTTCATGCGCATCGTGTCAGGCACCTACTCCAAGGGCATGAAGATGCGCCACGTGCGCATCGGCAAGGACGTGAACATCTCCGACGCCGTCACCTTCATGGCCGGTGACCGTGAACAGGCGGTCGAGGCCTGTGCTGGCGACATCATCGGTCTGCACAACCACGGCACCATCCAGATCGGCGACACCTTCACCCAGGGTGAAGATCTCAAGTTCACCGGCATCCCGAACTTCGCGCCGGAACTGTTCCGCCGCATCCGCCTGCGTGACCCCCTCAAGCAGAAGCAGCTGCTCAAGGGGCTGGTGCAGCTCTCCGAAGAGGGGGCGGTGCAGGTGTTCCGTCCGCTCATCAGCAACGATCTCATCGTCGGTGCGGTCGGTGTGCTGCAGTTCGACGTAGTGGTTTCTCGTCTGAAGAGCGAGTACAACGTCGAGGCCATCTACGAGGCGGTCAACGTCGCCACCGCCCGCTGGGTGGAAGGGACCGACGTCAAGAAGTTCGAAGAGTTCAAGCGCAAGAATGAGGTCAACCTGGCCCTCGATGGTGGTGACAACCTCACCTACATCGCGCCGACCATGGTCAACCTGCGCCTGGCCCAGGAGCGTCACCCGGACGTTCACTTCCGCCAGACCCGCGAACACTGATCACCCTGCCCGCACCCAGCGGGTGGCTGATGACCAGAGAGACCCCGCTTCGGCGGGGTTTTTTGTTATGGGGCGTGTCATTGGAAGGGGCGGCGATCCCCATCCGGGGCTTGATGAATGAATAAAAATCAAGGATAAGTGATTTAAATTTCACCCATGGAGAGAGACATGTCCGTCACCCAACCCGTAGAGGCGCAGTTTGCCGCCTACAATGCCCACGATCTCGATGCCTTCGTGGCCTGCTTTGCCCCGGATTTCAAAGGCTATCGCATGCCGACCGAGACGCCGAGCACAGTCGGCAAGGGGGCGCTGCGGGCCTTCTATGCGGAGCACAGATTCAACAACCCGCTGCTCAAGGCCGAGCTGCTGTCACGCACCGTCTTGGGCAACAAGGTGTTTGATCACGAGCTGATCCATGGCCTCTCCCTTGAGCCCATCGAGAGCGTGGCGGTGTTCGAGGTGAAGGAGGGTCTTATCCAGACCGCCTGGTTCTATTTCCCTTCCTGAGCGCCGCGACACGGGCCTGCCGGCGACAAAGCTGGTATAAGAGAAAGTTCCCTGCGGGCATCCCCTGGTCTGCCCGCGTCTGGACAATAACAAGGAGTACACCATGCTTGGACGCATCACCCACCTCTTCCCGCTTTGGGCCCTGCTGTTTTCCCTGCTGGCCTACTGGCAGCCCGAGCCCTTCGTCGGCCTCAAGGGCCAGATAGTGCCGCTGCTGACCATCATCATGCTGGCCATGGGGCTGACCCTCAAACCCCAGAACTTCCTCGACGTGGTGCGCAACAAGAAGGCCATCGGCCTCGGGCTGGTATTGCAGTTCAGCGTGATGCCGCTGGCCGCTCTGCTGGTCAGCCTGTTGCTGGGCTTTGATGCCGAGTTGACCGTGGGAATGGTGCTGGTGGGCAGCGTCGCCGGTGGCACCTCTTCCAACGTGATGTGCTATCTGGCCAAGGGCGATGTGGCTCTCTCCATCACCATGACAGCTCTCTCCACCCTGCTCGGGGTCCTCGTCACCCCCCTGCTGGTGCAGCTGCTGGCTGGCAAGAGCGTCGACGTGCCGGTGCTGGACATGCTGCTGAGCCTGGTGAAGATAGTGCTGATCCCTGTGGTGTTCGGGGTGGTTGCCAATGTCTTCCTCCACTCCCTGACGGCACGTATCGAGCCCGTGCTGCCGCTCGTCTCCATGGCCGCCATCGTCATGATCATCGCCATCGTGGTCGCCCTCAACGCAGGGCAGTTCGCCAGCATCGGCCCCATCGTGGCGCTGGCGGTGATCCTGCACAACGGCATCGGCATTGTGGCGGGCTACTGGGTCAGTCGCTGGCTGGGCTTTGAGGAGCGGATCTGCCGCACCGTGGCCTTCGAAGTGGGGTTGCAGAATTCTGGCCTCGCCACGGCGCTGGCCATGAAATTCTTCACTCCCGCCTCGGCCATGGCTGGCACCCTCTTCTCGGTCTGGCACAACCTGTCCGGCTCTCTGCTGGCCGGGGTCTGGGCCAAGCGACCGCTTTCCCGGCCTGCTGGGACCCTGGAGCAGCGCGCTGGCTGATCAGGGGGCGCAAGATGAAACAATAAGGGGCCATGGGCCCCTTGTTGTTGTTTGAGCTAGTCGAGCGCCAGCACCATGCAGATCTCGCAGGCGTCGTGGCCCGTGCAGCCAAGGGGCCCCGGCAGGTGTTCGAAGCCCAGGGATTCATAGAGGGCGGTGGCTTCCCGCAGCACGGCGGTGGTCTCCAGATAGCAGCGCTGGTAACCCAGGGCGCGAGCCTCGGCCAGCGCCTGCAACACCAGCCGCCGTCCCAGCCCCAGCCCTCGCAGGGCGGGCAGGAAGTACATCTTCTGCAGCTCGCACACATCCGCTGCTCCCGCCAGCGGCGCTATGCCACCCCCGCCGAGAATGGCGCCGTCCGGTCCCTCAATCACCCAGTAGCGGCTGCGCTCCCCCTGATAGGTCTCGTGGAGAAAATCGAGGTTGGGATCCGCCACCCCGTACCCCTTGTCGGCGGTGAGGCCGTATTCGGCGGAGACGGCGCGCACCACGGCGGCGATCCGGGGATTGTCGGCCGGGGTGATGGGGCGGATGACGAACCCCTGCTGGCGGCGGGCGCGGGAGAGGGCGCTGCGATAGAGCCGCATGCCCTCCCAGATCTGCTCGCACTCGGCGGGGGAGAGTTGGGCCAGGGCCCCCGCCATGGTCTCGTCCATCTGCCGGTGCAGCTCCTCAAGCTGTGCCTTGCCCGGCTCGGTGAGGCTCGCCTCCTTGCTGCGCCCGTCCGAGGGGTGGGGTTGCCAGGCGATCAGCTCCCGCTCGGCGAGGCGGGCCAGGGGGCGGCTGGCGTTGGACTTGTCGATGCGAAGGCGCTCGGCAAGCTGCTGGTTGGTGGCGGGACCGTTCTCCAGCTCGATGAGCAGGTGGGCCTCCAGGGGGCTCAGGGCCAGCGAGCCGCACTGCTGGGAGAGCATGCCGAGTTCGCGTACCAGTTCCCTCGACAGGGCGCGCAGGGGGCGGGGATCCATGGGGTTGTCTCCTTGTGATGGTATTTGGTTGTTATGCGCAACCAATACCATCATTTGGTTGTTGATGACAACTATTTGCGTGAAAAAGGGCGAAAGGCAGGCAGAAAAAAGGGCCCGGGAGAGGGCCCAAACATTGGAAACCCGCGCGGGGGCGCGGATCCCATCCTTGGTCAGGCAAGGCGCCGGCGAGGGTTAGACCAGTTCCGCCAGCATGGTGTCGGCATAGGGGGTCAGAGCCTCTCCCTGCTTCACCTTGGCGAGGTAGTCCGGGTTGGCGATGAGGGGGCGACCGATGGCGACGAGGTCGAAGCGGTCCGCCTCGATGGCCTCGAGCGCGGTCTCGGCGCTGTAGTTGCCGACCCCCACCAGGTGGCCGTCGTAGCGGGCACGCAGGTAGTCGGAGGCGCGGCCGTCCAGGTAGTCGAAGGTGAGGCTGTCATCGAAGATACCCAGGTGCAGATAGGCCAGGTTGCGCTGGTTCAGCTCGGCCAGCAGGTGGTCGAACACGGCGCGATCCCGGGCATCCCCTTCCAGGTGCACATAGGCGCCGGGGGAGAGACGAAGGCCGGTGCGATCCCCGCCGATGCGGGCGGCGATGGCATCCACTACCTCGAGGGCGAAGCGGCTCATGTTCTCGGGGCTGCCGCCGTAGTTGTCGGTGCGCAGGTTGCTGGCGTGGTGCAGGAACTGATCGATGAGGTAGCCGTTGGCACCGTGGATCTCCACCCCGTCAAAGCCCGCCTCGATGGCGTTGGCGGCGGCCTGGGCGTAATCCTCGACCAGTTGGGCGATTTCGCGCTCGGTCAGGGCGCGCGGCACTTGATAGACCAGCTCACGCATGCGCGGCACCGTGCCCTCATGGGCGACGGCGGAGGGGGCCAGCACTTCGGCGTGGTGGAAGAAGGGGTGGGAGAGACGGCCCACGTGCCACAGCTGGGCGAAGATCTTGCCGCCGTTGGCATGCACGGCGCTGGTCACTTTCTTCCAGCCGGCGATCTGTTCGGCGCTGTAGAGCCCCGGGGTATTGGGGTAGCCCTGCCCGTCCGGCCGGATGATGGTGGCTTCGGAGATGATGAGGCCGATGTCGGCGCGGCGGCCGTAGTAGGCGGCCATCTGTTCGGTGGGCACCAGACCCGGGCCCGCCATGCAGCGGGTGAGGGGGGCCATCATGAAACGGTTCGCGAGGGTGAGGGTGTCGTTGAGGCGATAGGGCTGAAACAGGGTATTCATGATCGTCTGTCCTGAGGGAGTGATTCTTGAACGGGCATTCAAGACGTTTTTTGGTTTGCGTGCAAGTATTTTTTGAGCAAGCATTCAACATGGATTGACGGGGGAGGCTGGGGTAAACTTGCCGCCCTGTTTTTTCCGTCCCGCGGGACCTTGCCACCGGAGACCCCATGCGCAGCGCCGAATACGATCGGGATGCCGTCTTGCGAAACGCCATGGAAGCCTTTCGCGCCAAAGGCTATGCCAAGACCACCATGCAGGAGCTGGTGGCCGCAACCGGCCTGCACCCGGGCAGCCTCTATGCCGCCTTTGGCAACAAGCGCGGCCTGCTGCTGGCGGCGGTCGATCACTATGTGGCAGAGAAGGGAGCCCTGCGCCGTCGCTGCCTGGCACAGCCCAGCCCGCTGGCGGGGCTGCACGCCTTCCTCGAGCAGGTGGTGGACGATGCCCTGCAGGGCTCCTGCCTGCTGACCCGCACCCTGATGGAGCTGGCGGAGCAGGACGAGGAGCTGCACCTTCGCTTCAAGGCCATCTACGGCGAGCTGGAACAGGATCTGGCCGGGCAGCTGGCCCTGGCAAAGGCGCAGGGAGAGCTGGCAAAAGAGGGGGACATCCCCACCCTGACCGCCTTCTTGCAGGTCCATATCCAGGGACTGGTCACCTTCGCCCAGTGTCACCCCGACCGCCCTCTGCTGGCCGGTGTCGTCGCCCGGATGATGAGCGCCCTGCGGGCGTGATGGCGAGGATGGAAACAACAAAGGCTCCCGCGGGAGCCTTTGTTGTTTCTGGGGATGCCACACGCCGCCGGGTTGTTTGCTCCCTTCTCCCACTTATTTACAAAAGAATGGGAGAAGGGCTGGGGATGAGGGGGAGGGCTCGTGCTCAGCGCAAAGAGAGCAAAAGAAGTTCCAGTACGGCCTCCATTCGACTCAATACATCGTTATTCCACACCCGGATCACCCGAAAGCCCTGCTGATTGAGGTAGGCCGTTCTTGCGCCATCATGTTGCCGTCCGGCCGGTTCGTTGTGCTGTGACCCGTCTACCTCGATGATCAGCCTCTGCTCAAGAGAGATGAAATCGACAATGTAGGGCCCGATGGGTATCTGGCGACGGAATTTCACCCCAGCCAGGCGGCGGTCGCGCAATTGCAGCCACAGTTTCTGTTCGGCAAGGGTGGCTTCTCGCCTCATGCGCTTGGCAAACGGATGGGTTCTCATGGTGCCTATCCAGAGCTATTTGACCCTATTAGATATAGCCATTCCCCGGTCTGGTGACTGAGTGGGTTGCTTCCCCTCACCCTGGCCCTCTCCCAGAGGGAGAGGGGACAGATCGAGTAACAGTTGTCATCTTGTTGGTCATCTCGGGGCCATCGTGGTGTGGTGTGACATTGAACTGATGAACTGATGAACTGATGAACTGATGAACTGATGAACTGATGAACTGATGAACTGATGAACTGATGAACTGATGAACTGATGAACTGATGAATCGATAGGTCGATGTGCTGGTGGGATGTATTTCGCCCTAGCAGACAGGTTGTTTGCGATGCTGCCAGTGGCGCAGATCCGCTCCCTTCTCCCCTTGCGGGAGAAGGGTTGGGGATGAGGGGGGGAGTCACACGCCGTCGGGTTATTCAGGAGTCACCAGCTTTTTCATCAGATGCTTGAGCCACACCTGGGCCGGCTGCCGCGCATGCTGCTTTGGTATGCCAGACGCTGCGGGTTTACGCGGGGCTGACCAGATCCTTCATCAGCGCCTTCAACCAGATCAACGCCGGTTGCTGGGCGTGGACCGGGTGCCAGACGCAGTTGAGGTGATAGTCCGGCACGTCGTCGGGCAGGGGCAGGCTTTTCAGCGGCCAGTGGCTGGCGAGCAGCTCGGCCACCATGCTGGGCAGCACCAGCAGGTGATCGCTCTGGCTCACGATGGCGGCGGCGGACATATAGCTCTGGCTGTTGACCGAGATGGTGCGGCTATGGCCCAGGCTCTGCAAATAGCGGTCGAGGCTCGCCTCCGAGGTGCCGAGCGGCGAGTGGAACACATGGGGCATCTCGATTAGCTGCTCGAGGGTGATGCGCTCCTCCTCCAGCTCCAGGGTGGCACGCACCAGCCCGGCCAGGGGTTCGGTGAGCCAGGTCTCCTTGCCCAGATACCCCGGCACCTGCATGTACTCGTCAAACCCCAGCACCAGGTCGATTTCGCCGCTCGCCAGCTCGGCTTCGGGCAGGGTATCGCGCAGGATGCGGATCTCGATGGTGACGCCCGGCGCCAGCTTCCTGAGGCGCTGGATAAGGGGCGGGATCAGCACGCATTCCACGTAATCCGTGGTGCAGAGCACGAAGCGGCGCTTCGACTGGCGCGGCGCGAACTCGTCCTCCTCCCAGAGTTGCTGCTCCAGCAGCCGCAGCGCCTGCTGCACCCCCAGATGCAGCCGCTGGGCCCGGGGAGTCGGCAACATCCCCTGGGGCGTGCGCACCAGCAGCGGGTCGCCGAGAAAGGCCCGCAACCGGCCGAGGGAGTGGCTCATGGCGGGCTGGCTGATAAAGAGCGATTCGGCGGCGCGGGTCACGCTCCCTTGCGTCATCAGGGCGTCAAAGGCGAGCAGCAGATTGAGGTCGAGCTGGTGCAGTTTCATGGGGGGATTATTCGCCGTGTTTATGGGACAATTAATCCTATTCATTTGATGGATGGGCGCGCAACTTCTTACACTGCGACCCACTCTTATTTTTCAGGGTTCCCAGGCAAATCGGGGGCCTCAATCCATGCAAGGAGCCTTGCGATGAGCATCAAGACCATGAATTCCACGCCGGCCGCCGACGGCTTCACCATGCCCGCCGAGTGGGCTCACCAACAGGCCGTCTGGATGATCTGGCCGTTCCGCCCGGACAACTGGCGGGAAGCCGGTCGCTTCGCCCAGGCCACCTTCGCCAAGGTGGCGGATGCCATCGGTGGCGCGACGCCGGTCTTTATGGGGGTGCCGGCCCAGTTTATGGAGCAGGCCCGTGGCATCATGCCTGCCCACGTTACCCTGGTCGAGATGGCCAGCGATGACTGCTGGGCCCGCGACACTGGCCCCACCATCGTCACCAACGCCGCAGGCGAGTGCCGTGGGGTGGACTGGGGCTTCAACGCCTGGGGCGGCCACAAGGGGGGTCTCTACTACCCGTGGAACCAGGATGAAGAGGTCGCAGCCCGGATGCTGGAACAGCACGGCATGGATCGTTACGATGCACCGCTCATTCTGGAAGGGGGCTCCATCCATGTGGATGGCGAAGGCACCTGCCTGACCACCGCCGAGTGCCTGCTCAACGAAAACCGCAACCCGCACCTGACCAAAGAGCAGATCGAAGCTCACCTGCGCGACTATCTGGGCGTCACCAGCTTTATCTGGCTGGACGAAGGCGTCTACATGGACGAAACCGACGGCCACATCGACAATATGTGCTGCTTCGTGCGCCCAGGTGAAGTGGCCCTGCACTGGACCGATGACGAGAACGATCCCCAGTACGCCCGCTCCCTGGCCGCCCTCAAGGTGCTGGAAGCGGCGGTCGACGCCAAGGGTCGCAAGCTGAAAGTGTGGAAGCTGCCCCAGCCGGGCCCGCTGTTCTGCACCGAAGAGGAGTCTGCCGGCGTCGAGAGCGGCAGCGGTGTGCCGCGCGAGGCAGAAGGCCGTCTGGCCGGTTCCTATGTGAACTTCCTCATTACCAACGATCGCATCGTCTACCCGCTGCTGGATGCCGCCACCGACGGCGAAGCCCAGCGCATTCTGGAAGAGATCTTCCCGGATCACACCGTGGTCGGCGTACCGGCCCGCGAGATCCTGCTGGGCGGTGGCAATATCCACTGCATTACCCAGCAGATCCCCTCCGGCAAATAAGAACCGGATGACGATCCTGCTGCGAAGCCGTGATCAAGGCTCATGTGCAGCTCGCTTATGTGGAACAAACGGCTCATGTATTCACATACACTCCGGTTCCTGCGCTGCTCTTCACTGAGCTTCCGGCCTCTCGCGACGGGTCGTAAACCGGCTTACGCCAGCTGAGGTTGGTATTCAAAACCCCACGCCGTGGGGTTTTATCTCTTGATAATGTGATGGTCGCAGGCGCCGATGCGGCGATCATCATGACAAACAGTCACCCTTTTACAGGAGATCCCCATGATCGAAGTGACCGAGGTTTCCATTGCCGAGCTGCGTGCCGCGCTCGAATCAGGCCGCACCACCGCGGTCGAACTGGTCGAGGCCTATCAGGCCCGGATCGCCGCCTATGACGGCCCCGAGACAGCAACCCGCCTCAATGCCGTCGTGGTGCCCAACCCCGATGCCCTGAAAGAGGCGCAAGATTCTGATGAGCGCCGCGCCCGTGGGGAAACCCTGGGGCCGCTCGACGGCATCCCCTACACCGCCAAGGACAGCTATCTGGTCAAGGGGCTGACCGCCGCCTCCGGCAGCCCGGCCTTCAAGGATCTGGTGGCCCAGCGCGATGCCTTTACCGTTGAGCGCCTGCGCGCCGCCGGTGCCATCTGCCTTGGCAAGACCAATATGCCCCCCATGGCCAATGGCGGCATGCAGCGCGGCGTCTATGGCCGCGCCGAGAGCCCCTACAACGCCGACTACCTGACCGCGCCCTTTGCCTCCGGCTCCTCCAACGGGGCCGGTACTGCCACCGCCGCGAGCTTCGCCGCCTTTGGTCTCGCCGAAGAGACCTGGTCGAGCGGCCGGGGCCCTGCGTCCAACAACGGTCTGTGTGCCTACACCCCGTCCCGGGGCGTGATTTCGGTGCGCGGCAACTGGCCCCTGACCCCGACCATGGACGTGGTGGTGCCCTACGCCCGCACCATGGCCGATCTGCTGGAAGTGCTGGATGTGGTGGTCGCCGACGATGCCGAGACTCGTGGTGATCTCTGGCGCATGCAGCCCTGGGTACAACTGCCCAAGGCCTCCGAAGTGCGTCCGGCTTCCTATCTGGAACTGGCTGCCAAGGCCGATGCCCTCAAGGGCAAGCGCCTCGGCGTGCCGCGCATGTTTATCAACAAGGATGAACTGGCGGGCACCAGCGACAATCCCGGCATCGGCGGCCCGACCGGTCAGCGCATCCATACCCGTCCGTCCGTGATTGCCCTCTGGGAAGAGGCGCGCAAGGCGCTGGAAGCCGCGGGCGCAGAAGTCATCGAAGTGGACTTCCCGCTGGTCTCCAACTGCGAAGGGGACAGACCCGGCGCGCCGACCGTGTTCAATCGCGGCATCGTGAGCCCGGAGTTTCTCAATGACGAGCTGTGGGAGCTCTCCGGCTGGGCATTTGACGACTTCCTGCGCGCCAACGGCGATCCCAAGTTGAACAAACTTGAAGATGTCGATGGGCCGAAGATCTTCCCCCACGATCCGGGCACCCTGCCGAACCGCGAGGGCGATCTGGCGGCGGGCATGGACGAGTACGTCAAGATGGCCAAGCGCGGTCTCAAGCGTTTCGACGAGATTGCCTCTGTGCCGGACGGCCTGCGTGGTCTGGAGAAGACCCGCAAGCTGGATCTGGAAGAGTGGATGGACGGGCTCAAGCTCGACGCCGTGCTGTTCCCGACCGTCGCCGACGTCGCCCCGGCTGACGCGGACGTGAATCCGGCCTCCGCCGATATCGCCTGGAGCAACGGCATCTGGGTTGCCAACGGCAACCTCGCTATTCGCCACCTCGGCGTGCCGACCGTCACCGTCCCCATGGGCGTCATGACCGATATCGGTATGCCGGTGGGCCTGACCTTCGCCGGTCGCGCCTATGACGACAACAACCTGCTGCGCGTCGCCTCGGCCTTCGAGTCCACCGGCAGCAAGCGTATGGTGCCGCCGCGGACGCCGCCGTTGGGGTGATTGTTTTTGGTATTAAATAGCTAGGGTTAGTCTGGTGACAATGAAATAAAACCCACCCGTTATACGGGTGGGTTTTATTTGCTTTAATATGACTGTTTGTATGGAGATGGTATTCACCTGACAGTTGCCCACAAAAGGGAGTGGTCATACGGCTTCAAACCGGATAACAAAACGGTACCCCTACCGTGTTATCCGGAGTCACCGTATGACCACCAACGAGAAAGTAGCACGTCGCAAACTCAGCCTGCTAGAGCTCGCCAAAGAGCTCAATAATGTCAGCAAAGCCTGCAAGCTCATCGGCTACAGCCGTCAGCAGTTCTACGAAATTCGCCGTAACTACCAGACCTATGGCGCCGAGGGATTGCTCGACAAATTGCCCGGGTGTAAAGGGGCTCATCCCAATCGGGTCGCTCCTGAGATTGAACAGGCCATCCTCGATTACTCCCTCACCAGACCAACTCATGGCCCGCTGCGGGTCGCCCAAGAACTGGCTCTGCAAGGCATCAATGTCAGTGCGGGTGGTGTGCGTGGCGTGTGGCAACGTCACGACTTGCTCTCCAAACACGACCGCTTGTTGCGCCTCGAGAAAACCCACCGGGAGCAGACCATTGAGCTCAATGACGAGCAGATTCGCCTGTTAGAACGCTTCAGCCCCGAGTTTCGCGAACGCCAGATTGAGGTCCACTACACCGGGGAACTGGTGGCGGTCGACACCTTCTTCGTCGGCGCACTCAAGGGGGTGGGCAAGGTGTATCTGCAAACCGTACTGGACTGCTACAGCCGCCACGCCTGGGGACGGCTCTACACCAGCAAGCTGCCGGTGACCTCGGTTCATGTGCTCAATGAAACGGTATTGCCGTTCTTCGAAGCCCATGAGGCGCGGGTCTATACCATCCTGTCGGACAACGGGCGCGAGTTCTGCGGCCGCCCTGACCATCATCCCTACGAGCTGTTCCTGCAACTGGAGGGGATTGAGCACCGGACCACCAAGGTACGCAGGCCGCAGAGCAACGGCTTTATCGAGCGGCTACATCGCACCCTGCTGGATGAACACTTCCGTATCAAGGGGAGGACAACCTGGTATGAGTCGGTAGAGCAGATGCAGACAGACCTGGACAGCTATCTGGATCACTACAACACCCAGCGGCCACATCAAGGCAGGATGATGGAAGGACAGACTCCCTACAGCATGTTCAAAAAGGGTCTGAAATTGATACCGAAGGAAGTGCGCACTAAAGTAGCGTAAACAAGACACCGGTTTGAGGCCGGTGTCAGGTGATAACTAGATCTGTACAGA